>JANMKB010000167.1:0-6488 GCA_031371805.1 Blastocatellia bacterium
GTTTCGTCCGCCAGCTTTGGACGCTGGCACGAACCTTTTGATATACTCCCACTCTCGGTCGGTCTGGTCGCTCGGAAAGAATTGGTAGTTCATTCCGCTATCTTACCAGTTACGACCGAGGGCTTTTAAAACACGCTCTTACGCCAACTTCATCTAAACCATCAAGAATGATTAACATTTTCCCCTGACTCAAAGCTGACTCGACAAACGTGTCAGCGCCAGGGCAATGATGCTCTTCAACGGAATCAATAATTGCCTGTTTTACGGAAAGTTGTTTTGACGCCAACTTTCTTAAAGCAATAAAGACAGGGATTTGATCATATAAATCTTGATGAGCACGTTGGTTTATTACATTTGTAACAAGGCTTTTCATTAAAGTCGTCTTACCGGTACTAGGGCCGCCTAAAACAATACAGCGATGACTACTTGCAGCATGGGCAAAAAGCTCTATGCTATCTTCGGTGGAACTGGAAACAAGCTTTAATGGAGCAAACGCGTTTTCTAAAGGTACATCTAAATTCGGGCCAACAGGGTTTTCAATTCGTGTTAAAGAGGATCGGGAAATGTGTTTTTTATAGTTACGGATGTACCAAGTAAATGGTAGCCGTGGAGCGAGTTTCCGATAAAGCTTTCTACCAACCCATTTAAATGGCTTGAGGAATAAATCAATTACCCCTCCCATTACTTTTTTTACAGGTTCCGCGATCATGTTGGAAAGCGAGGCAGTGACTAACACTGTGATTATTAATAGCGCTAATGTACCGGGATCAGCTAGTTTTAAATTCCACATTTCGAACTCCTTGCTGCGAATGACTGTCTTGGTTAATGGCTTTCTGAAGTTTATCATTACGCTTGAGTACAACTCAAGAAGATAGAACGCTTTATCAGGTCAGCGGGGTTTAGCCGCAGGTTTTCTACGGACAGCAATTCTGATGCGAACCTCTTGCGCGGATTTCGTTATTTTGCGCCATTACGAGGTTGGCTGCGCTCTGGACTGTGTCAGAGATGATTCTCTAAAACTGGACAGCAGAGGCGGACAGAACTATAGTTCAGAATTTGGAGATCAGTGTAATGATCCCCCCAAACTGGTTTAGCGTGTAAGCGCAAGCTCAGGAAGCGAGAACACAAATGAATTTGGGACTTAAAAATCGTGTGGCGATGATTGCGGCCTCCAGCAAAGGGATTGGCAAAGCTTGTGCGCTGGCGCTGGCGGCGGAAGGGTGCAAGGTTTCAATTTGTGCGCGCAATTTGGTTGAACTGGACAAGGCGCGCGCCGAGATTGATATGGTTGGTAATGTGCTGGCGGTTCCGGCTGACGTTGCGATGCCGTCTGATATTGCCCACTGGTATATCAGAACGGTGGAAAGATTTGGGCAGGTGGATATTCTTGTAACAAACACGGGCGGCCCGCCAGTCGCACGGTTTATGGATTTGACGGATGAACAGTGGCAGACAGGCATCGAATCTACTCTGATGAATGTAGTGCGGCTTTCGCGGCTGGTGCTGCCCGGCATGGCGGAACGTAAATGGGGCAGAGTTATTCATCTGACTTCCGTCGTTGCCAAGCAACCGCAGGACGAATTAACTATTTCCAGCACACTGCGTTCGGGGCTTTCGGCTTTGACAAAAACTATGTCGAATCAATTTGGCAAAGACAATGTGACGGTGAATGCTGTGTTGATGGGCTTTACGTTGACGGATCGGTTAAAGCATTTGGCGGAAGTGCGCACCAAAGAACAGGGAATTACGATGGAGCAATATTACGAAAAGGCTGCCGAAACGATTCCTTTGCGGCGGTTTGCCGAGCCGCGAGAGATTGGCGAAACTGTCGCGTTTCTGGCCTCTGAACGGGCGAGCTATATCACCGGGGCTTCGTTGCAGGTGGATGGTGGAGCGATTCGCGGGACGATGTAAGATATTTATTTGCCAACAGGGAGATGTTTAGATCAGTCTTCCTTATCATTTTCCGGCAACTGAAAATGGGTTGGCTCCGTAGTTAATAATATGAATTTTTCCGAAACCCTCAAACTTGCGCTTGATGCTATCTGGGCGCACAAATTACGCTCAGCGCTGACTTTGCTTGGAATGATTATCGGTGTGACAGCAGTAGTGATTGTCGTTTCGCTGATCCAGGGATTTAATCGTTACATCGAAGACAAAATCGCCGGGATTGGTGCAAAAACCTTCAGCATTCGCCGCTTCAGTTTTGAAGATTTCAAAAATACCGACGCGATTACAATTGCGCAACGGCGGAACAAAGACCTGACATTTGATGATTACGACTATATCCGTTCGCGGGCAAAACTGCTGGATAAATTAGGTGCCAAAGCGCAGGGAACCGGGTCGAATATTAAGCGCGGCGGGGAGACAGTTGAGAGTGTCAATGTTGACGGCGCAACACCAAATTGCGTAGACATTGAACAGCTCGATATTGCTGAAGGACGTTATTTTACTGAACCCGAAAATGATTCGGCGCTTAATGTGGTGTACCTCGGCTCGGATGTTGCGAATAAATTATTTCCTGCTACCTCAGCGCTCAATCAGGAGGTTGCGATTCGCGGCTTGCCTTATCGGGTGGTGGGTGTAGCGGTGGCGAAAGGCACAATTTTTGGCATGCCGCAGGATAATTTTGCGACTGTCCCGCTCAAGACTTACATCAAAAATTATGGCCCGCCTGTCCGGCAACGCAATTTCTATATGGTGGGGAAAGCAATTGATGATGACCATTTCAACGATGCGGTGGAAGAGTCGCGCTTCCTGATGCGTTCGCGGCGCCAATTAAAAGAAGGCGAAAAAGATAATTTCGGCATGGGAACGCCTGATGCGGTGCTGGGCTTTCGTGATCGTTTGCTGGGGCCAATTTTTATTGTCGCGATTGCTGTCCCGGCGATTGCGCTGGTGGTTGGTGGCATCGTGATTATGAATATTATGCTGGTGTCGGTGACCGAACGTACCAAAGAGATTGGGATTCGCAAGGCGCTGGGCGCCCGGCAAATGGATATTCTCAAACAATTCCTGATCGAATCGGTGATGCTTTCGGCAATTGGAGGCAGTGTCGGCGTTTTACTTGCCTGGGTTTTAGGAAAAATTGTGACGGCAGTTTTTTTCCAAACTTATTTGTCAATCGCCGCCATCGTGACTGCCGTCGGGGTTTCTGGCGCGATTGGTGTTCTTTCAGGAGTCCTGCCGGCGCGCAAGGCTGCGATGCTGAACCCGATTGATGCTTTACGAGCGGATTGATAAGCAGCTATGAAAATTATACGCAATGATATTTTTGAAAATCTGAAGATGGCGCTGGATACGCTGGTCTCGAATAAACTCCGCTCATTTTTGACGATTATCGGCGTCGTCATCGGTGTCTGGACAGTGATGGCGATTGCTTCGATCATCAGCGGCATTGATTACGCTGTGACCAAAGAAATCGAATCATTCGGGACGAATTCAATCTTCCTTTACAAATTCGATCCCGGCATTCGCACCAGCCGCCCGACCCGCGAAGAACGGATGCGAAAAAATCTGACTTACGACGATGCCGTAGCCCTCTCACAATTGCCCGCTATTGATTTAGCTGCGCCACAACTAAGTATTACCAATGATTATTTTGGCAATAAAATCTCGGTCAAAGGCGGCGGCAAAGAATCCACTGCCGTGCAGTTGTATGGCACTACGCCGGAATATGAAAGAGCCGGAATTTGGATAGTACAATCGGGACGTTTTTTCACGAAAGAAGAGAACGACCGCCGTGATGAGGTTGCCGTGATTGGCGCTTCGGTGGCGGATAATTATTTTCCGTTTGGTTCGCCGATAGATAAAACCATCGAAGTCGGTGGACGTGATTTTCGCGTCATTGGCGTCCTGGAAAAACGCGAGCAGCTTTTTGGCGGCGGCGATGGCGGGAACGATCAGAATAATATTATTTACATGCCATTTGAAGTGGCGCATAAGCTGAAGCCCAGGGCCGAAGATGTGTTTATTCTTGCCGTGGCTAAACCGGGGATGCTCAAAATTGGCATGGATCAGATCACCGATTTGTTGCGTGTGCGACGGAACTGCCAGTTTGGTCAGCCGAATAATTTTGGCATCTCAACGGCGGATTCGATCATTGATACTTTTCGCTCCATTACGCAGGGCGTAGCAATTGCGATGGTGGCGATTTCTTCTGTTGGATTGATGGTTGGCGGGATTGGCGTGATGAATATTATGCTGGTCTCCGTGACCGAACGCACTCGTGAAATCGGCATTCGCAAAGCGATTGGCGGCAAACGCCGCGATATTATGTGGCAATTTTTGATCGAAGCGATGACCCTGACCGGGTTGGGCGGATTAATCGGACTGTTGATTGGATGGGCGACGACGTTGCTGATTAAGCTGGTAGTCCCCTCCTATGTGCCACTTTGGGCGCCTGTGCTGGGGCTGATTTCCAGCGTCGGGATTGGCCTGGTTTTTGGCTTATGGCCGGCCTGGAAAGCTGCTCGGCTTGACCCGATTGAAGCACTTCGATATGAATGATTCGCACAAGGATGTCGGACTTTTCCACCAGCGAATTGTTAGTCGCGCTAGTCGCCAGGCAGATAAAATACCTCTGTATTTGTGGGTGGTAATGTCGTTGGTACTTCAAACGAAACAGGGTATTTGCGCGTAATTCCATTCGAGAGAATCAGGTCAAGTAATGCGCCACGTATTCCTTCCCGTGCAACTTTAGCGGCTAAAGTTACCTCCCCAACAATTTTTCCTGTCAGTGGCAAAGTTAAGGCCAAAATTTGTTCGCCTGGCAATCCCTCCTGGATGGTTGGATCTTCAACAAAATTCCATAAAGCTAAAGCTGTTCCTGCGCCTGACCCTTGAATCAATGGATGTTTATATGTGAATTTAAACGTCGTATCTTCCCCGCCACTGGCCTTAAATCCACCATACCCGAATTCCACTGTGCCTTTTTCGTTAATTGTAATTTCTATGGGCTGCCCTTTGCCTTCGCGTGGTTGCAAATCAATAATTTTGACACCATCAGGCGCGGTCAATTTTAAGTGTAACCTGGCCTGGACAAAACGAATGCCGCTGGGAGGAGGATGAAAGGCGCAGGCTAATTTAATTGCACCGCCCACTGTATCGTTGCATTTGATGGCTTCAATGGCCTGGATAATTAACAAAAAACGACAGCCTTTCAACTCTTCGTCGGCAATCGCCTCCATTGGCGCTGAACCCAATTCTTCGCTGGCGTAAGGGTCTGGTAAAAGCTCCTCATCAATCAAAACGATACTCATAAAAATTCCTTTCGTCCATGATTTATTATTGCCACGCTCCGTGTAAGACAAAGGGCGCCCAATGATAAGGCGCCGCGAATTCGCCCTGGCTTCTGATCGCTAAGGCCGCCGCTCGCAATGCCTGCGCCTTATTCATTACTGTCTCAGCGTTTGTTAGTGTCGCATAAAACTGTCGAATAAATTCTGTTGCCGAAAATCTGTTGACGGGCCATAACGTTGCCAATACCGCGCACATCCCGCTTGATAAAAAGGCCGGGATCAGTCCTGACGGTTCGTCGCCGCTGGCAATTTCGCTGGCAGCGCTTTCACAGGCAATTAAGGTTAGCAATTCTGCGGATAATTCACGTTGGTTGAAAATCTCGCTCGCTGTGATTTTTCCATCAGCTAAAGCTAAATATGAATTCATTGGTTCATGCGGCTCATATTTAGCGTGGCCTTGAAAATGAACAATCCTATGACCTTTGATGTTATTCAAAAAAACTTCTTTTGTCACAACGTGTCCCGTGATGGCAATCGTTCCTTTTCCTTGTGAAGACACTTGCCGCGCTAATTCATAAACAAAAGCGGCGGCTTCCGGGCGGTCATCGGTTGGGTCGCCAAATAAAGCGACACTCGCTGATTGGTGCATTGTGCGTCGGCGCACAATGCATTGTTGCATAATGCTTAGACTGTAGGCATAAGCAATCGGGTTACGCACTAATAATGGCTCACCGTTGAGGTCAAGCGCATGCAGTGGTAAGGCATGCAAAGATTTGGTCGGAGAAAAAATTAACAACTCTTCTGGTTCACTCCATTCTGCCAGCGGTGCAATCAGCGCCTTCATTGCATCCAACTCTTCGGGGTGAGTAAGAAGCGTATCCCGGAAATAATCGGTCAACTTATCGTTAATAAATGCTTGTACTTCGCTGGCCTTTAACGGTAGTTGCACCATCTTTGCTTGTTTCCCTGATCGTTTGGCAATTAACCAAATTCGATCCTGCTCAACAAACCAGTCACAACAAAGAATCTTGTGCCCTGCTTTTGGCTCAGGCCTGAATAACTGCTGTATCTTTTCATGATTAATTATTCCTTTTTCAGGGAAGCTTACATAATTTTCATACTGCGGAATTTCCTTTATTGTGGTTCTTATTTTTTTTCTCGTTTCCTGTTCATTTGTCAATCCTTTTTCATGGATTTTTACTTGATCTTCATCCCCCCTTTTTCGGTAGAAGTTGATTGCCTCTGAAT
>JANMKB010000173.1:0-8861 GCA_031371805.1 Blastocatellia bacterium
TTTCACCTTTTGGCCCGCCGGGATTGCGCGTAATTTCCGTCCACGTATCGCCGCCGTCCGTAGACTTGAACAGTCCGCCATTTTTGCCGCCACTTTCCAAACTGTACGGCGTCCGTTTGACCTCCCACATTCCGGCGTAAATCACGTTCGCGTTGCCTGGATCAAGGATCAAATCAATCGCTCCGGTGCGATCATTTTTGTAGAAAATTTTCTCCCACGTCTTGCCGCCGTCTTTGCTGCGATAGACGCCGCGTTGATCGTGTGCGCCAAAAATATGACCGAGCACAGCGGCGTACACAATGTCAGGATTTTTCGGATGAATGCGAATGCGCGAGATGTGGCGCGTGTCTTCAAGGCCGATGCGCTTCCAAGTTTTGCCCGCATCCATTGATTTATAAGCGCCATCGCCATGCGAAACATTGCCGCGAATCGGAGCTTCGCCCATCCCGACATAAAGAATATTCGGATCAGATTCACTGACGGCAATTGCGCCGACGGAACCCGTCCCGAAAAATCCATCGGAGACATTGACCCAATTCGTCCCACTGTCTACGGATTTCCAAACGCCGCCACCAGTCGCGCCGAAGTAATACACATTCGGTTGCGAGGTGACGCCGCTGACCGCCGTGACACGACCGCCACGATAAGGGCCGATGCTGCGGAATTGGAGACCTTTGAGTGGATTTGGGGATGGCGTTGGTTGTTGTGCGAAAGCAGGAACCAAAATAATTATTAACAAGGCAAGTAAAGAGAATTGGTTTTTCATTGTTGGGAGCCTCCGAAATTTAATTACGAAAACAAAAGCGCGGATAAAAAGTGCCGGAACAGCGGGACACTACTACGAGCCGTAGCGAGTTGCTTGCTGACCTCGCACTTTCAAGTGCTCGCTACGGCTTGCAGTACTGTACTGGCGACAAACCTGAAAGCCAAAATTAAATGAAGCATCATCAAAATTTCCTTACCAAATTGTTTGAGTAAAAAAAGAATTGCCAGCATCATATTCACCCTGCGCCCGAAAGCAAGTGTGAGCAAGTGCATTTGTGCATGAAATACAGGTCTCTTCTGCAGCAGCTCGAGGTTGTTATTTACTCAGCAATTAAAAAGATTAGATCGTCATCACAAGCTAACTGTACTTTATAAGAGCTTATAGCATAATCCGATTCGTATTTGTCATTACTATAGCCCCGCCATGTTCTCAGCACCGGAGGTGACTTCATTGTCTGTAGCCGAGAAGCTTAATAAAGCTCGTAAAGAATTACTTGATTTAGGACTGCGTAACCCTTTACTTAACTATTGCACACTCAAGGCGACTGGTCTGGAAGTCGTGGACGAGCAGCCAGTTTCTGTCTTTCGCATTTTGGCAAGGGAGGGGAAAACAATGTCATTTATCCCAACCAAAGAAAGAAATGGCGAAGGATTATTCGAACAGCCGCTTGACCTGACGGAAGACGAGAAGCAATCTTTGTATAACGATCTTCGGTTGCAAACGCCTTATGAATTAACAGGACTCCAATCAAGATTGCTAACAACATATTAAACTTCACACACTTTCATTGAGGAGCAGGGGGGAATACTCTTTACCTCGTGTTAGGAATGCTTTGCTGGTATGAAGCCGATAGTGGCCAGGAAAAACGCCGTGCGCCTTTGGTGCTAATTCCAGTCGAGCTGGAGCGAGCAACTGCAAAGGAGCGATTTCACCTCAATTACACGGGTGAAGAGATTGGCGCAAACCTGTCGCTGGCTGCCAAATTGAAAAGCGAATTTGGTATTGACCTGCCGCTTCTCAACATCTGGTCAGTGCCTTTGAATGGAACTGATTTGAGAAGTTGCTTACGAAAGCTTTTCTTGAACGCCCAGCGCTCGCCGCTTTTCAAGGAGAACGTCAAACACATGGTGTAAAAGAATTTTGCCATCCTGATCAGCTGGTTACAGAACACAATCGCCTCAGACTCGCATCTACACATTGGCAAAGACTACCTCCACAAAACGGTAACGGACAGATGGGAGTATTGCTGAAGAACCGATTAAAAAATCACGTCACTTTCCAATTCTTAAGTTGATGACAGAAGCTGGTAACACAGGCAGTATCCATCCGTCGAAAGTTGCTCAATCTATCCACTAATTGGCGAAGGTATTGATATTCCAGGGTTTGTTGTTGGTTTTGTCTGCGCCAGAAGCCGCAATATACTACAAGTATTTTACATTATGCAAACGCAGTATATTTCAGTTAGCAATTGACAACTAATTGAGGCGCATTATAATGCGCCTCTGTATGCAAAAGCAAAAAGTTAAAAATTTATTACTCGCCGGCGTCGGTGCCCGGGTACGGGCGTTGCGCCAAAGCAGGAATCTGACGGTCCGCGAATTTTCCGCACGAGCCGAACTCTCGCCCCGGTTTATTAATCAACTGGAAAGCGGCACAGGCAATATTTCCATTGCTCGCTTAGCCAGTGTGGCGGAAGCATTGGGAAAATCTTTAGCTGATCTCATCCCTCCCGATGATCGTGATCGTTCCTTACAGGCCAGAACCTGGCGCTTGTTGAGTCAGTGTTCGGAGGAGGATTGGCAGGCGCTTCATCAATGGTTGGAAGCACGGCAGGGAAATCAACCTGTCCGCCAGTTTATTGCCCTGATTGGCATTCGTGGCGCCGGAAAATCAACCATTGGCCCGCTGCTGGCAAAACGGCTCAAAACAGAATTTATTGAACTGGATAAATGGGTGGAAGAGGCCGCCGGGATGCCGCTGGGAGAAATTTTCACGACGCACGGCGAGAGCTATTATCAACGCCTTGATCGGGGCGCCCTGGCTAAACTTTTTGCCACCTCCGGCGGCTGTGTTTTCGCGCCCGGCGGCTCAGTCGTCGCCGACACGGAAAGCTGGAATTTAATTAAAGAACGCTGCCTCACGATCTGGCTCCACGCCACACCGCAGGAATTCGTGCAGCGGATGAAACACGCCAGGGAAACTCGACTGATGCAAAACCCGACCGTGATGGCGGATTTGAAAGCACTGCTGGCACGCCGTGAACCGCTTTACGCTGAATCTGAAGTAACAATCAAAACTACGGGGAAGACCCCTGCCGTAATAGCAGCTTCGATCTTCGCTGCCATCAAGAAGGTGGGCAAAAAATAAATCATGTTCACGAATACACGTAAGTTATTAATTGAGTGGGGCGATTGCGACCCGGCAGGCATTGTCTTTTATCCGCGTTACTTCGCGTGGTTTGATGCCTGCACCGCCGGACTGTTTGCTGCCGCCGGCTTGCCGAAGCCGGAAATGATTGCCAAATATCACCTGCTCGGCATTCCGATGGTAGACACCCGCGCCCGCTTTATTGTGCCTTCAAAATTCGGCGATGAGGTTTCCATTGTCAGCACCATCACCGAATTCCGGCGCAGCAGTTTCGATGTTCGTCATCAGATAATGCGCGGAGACATCCTGGCAGTAGAAGGCTTCGAGACCCGTGTCTGGACAGTGCGCGATCCCGAAAATCCTGAACGCATCAAATCGCAGTCCATCCCGGCAGAAGTCATCGCACTCTTCGCTGGAGACTGAAGGAAGTATCCTGACACTAACTTGTAGCTTTTCAAACGATATTGAGCCAAACTCTTGCCTACTTTAGCCCATCTTGCTATCATCTCCCCGCCTTAAAAAAGCCGAAAAGCCTCACAATCTGCTGATAAACATTTTCATTAATAATCTTCAGCGATTGTGTTTTTATTACTGAAAATAAGATTACGCGAAGATAAAGCGGTATCAAGGATTCAACCCCACATATCCCCTAAGCGTGGCCATTATCGCCGTTGTATCCTCTTTGTGTTAACGGGTTGCTGGCTAAAACGCAGAAACAATCTACTACGATGCTTGTTGCTATTCCTAACAGGCAGAAATATTTAGCCCCTTATCTAATTCACATTTTTCTCGGTGTGTAAGAAATCATAAGAGTAATAACAAATGGGTAAGAGCGAGATCGGAAAAAACCGAGTAAAACAATTATTCCAGTATCTGGAGGCGTTCAACCAGCAACGCAATCCGGTCATTCGCCAGATTGAGGATCAGGAGTGGAGCTTGTTCTTAAAAAAACTTCCTGAACATTCATCAATAGTTAAGGGCAATTTACAGGATCAAGCTGAACAGTTTATTCTTAAAATTAGTAGGCCAAAACTGGAGTCACCTCCTTTACCTCCAGTTGAAATCAAGGATTGGATATTGACTGGATGGGATGATTGCTATACTGAGGCATCTTTCGTTGAAGTTGATACCACGATTGACCGTAATGGAAACGAAATCAAAATCTATCTCAAAGATGACCCAAAGAGAGTAGCGTTACTTAATCGCTGGCTTGCGGAAAGAGAAAAATGGGCAAGGCGTGAAAAACCAGCCAGAGATGCCTATAAAGTTTTTGAGCGTGTATATGCTCTTTACAGTTTGATTGAGCGTGAGGCGGGGCTTTTAGAGCTTGTGCTTGGTGATGAAATTCTAAGTTGGCGGTTGCCAACTGGTAGTATTCATCATCCAATCTTACTTCAGCGCTTACAACTCAGTTTCAATCCCAAAGTCCCTGAATTCATTTTTCAAGAAACCTCCCACCCTGTTGAATTGTATACTGCGTTATTGCGAACTAACCCTAAAATTGATCCCAAAATTATTGCTCAGATTCGTAACGAAATCGAACAGGGAGAATTTCACCCATTGGAGAGCAAAGCAACGTCGGAATTTTTCAAAGAATTCGTTCAGCAACTTGCTTCAGATGGACAGTTTATTTCAGATGGTGAAATAAAAGGAGAATCCGACTCGCCCAGATTGGCGCGTGATCCGGTAATCTTTTTAAGAAAGGGAAGTCTTGGGTTCACTAATGCTATCGAATCAATTCTTGAAGAAATATCTGAATTAGACGCAGGTGAAATTCCAGCAGCTTTACTCAATATTGTTGGAGGTCAGGAAAGTATTGGCGCAACACAAAACTCTTCGACTGGTGGCGGTAATGAAGACGAAGAAATCCTTTTCAATAAGCCTGCAAACCCTGAGCAATTATTAATTGCAAAAAATCTGGATCGTAATGGTTGTGTAGTTGTTCAAGGCCCACCTGGCACTGGAAAGACTCATACTATTGCGAATCTCCTTGGGCATTTATTAGCTAAAGGTCAATCTGTTCTGGTGACGAGTCACACCACGCAAGCACTGAAGACTCTGAGGGATAAAGTTGCCCCTGGTATTCAATCACTTTGTGTGAGTGTTCTCGAAAGCGACAGTGAAAGTCAGCAACAGATGTCAGCCTCTATCGGAGAAATTGCTGAACGATTAAATAACGATGCTTTAGAATTTGAACGAAATGCAGCGGAACTCAGGAAGCAGAGAAATGAAATCATCACAAAGCTGAAGGAAATGCGGCAAAAACTTTATCATGCAAGGGCGGATGAATACCGCGACTTGTCTGTCGGAGGAAAGACCTACGCACCATCTGAAGCTGCACGTATTGTACAGAAAGGGAAAGGGATAGATGATTGGATACCTGAGCCTGTCTTACTCGGCAATAGTTTACCTCTTAGCGAAGAAGACATTGCCGAGCTTTATTCAACCAATCGGTCAGTTTCATTGAACGATGAAACTGACCTGGCTTTATCATTACCTGCACCTGAATTAGTACTTCCTACCCGCGATTTCGCTAAGATGGTTCAGCAGTATAGAGAATTGAATGGTATTGAAATCAGAGATCGCGCCGATCTTTGGGAACCATTAACTATGCTTTCAAGCGAAAGCCCGGAAACAATTCTTGCTAAAACACAGCAAGCGATGATGCCGATTATTCAAGGACTAAATGATCCGCTGAAATTAGCACTTATCAATGATGGTCGTCGAGATGAAACTTATGGTACTCATGTATTTCACAAACCCAAATAGGCGTTAAACTTTTTCAGTGCGCCATAAAGCGGTTTTACAGATCGCGCGCGTCATGCTCTCTAACTCGGCATTATTCCGAAGGAGGTTTTGACGCGCGTTTTTTCTTGCCTGCTGATCCTACTCGTTTGTTTTCCGTGCGCGCTTGCGACTCCTTCGCTAACGCCTTATCTTTAATAGGGGACGTGTTGAGTAGTCCGCATAGCGCTTCATCGAATGGGAGCGGCGCAAGAGTGAGTGGCTTCACATCTAGCTGTTTGTCTTCTTTTTTCATACTCCTTAAATTCTATCACAACTCCATCATAAAGCCTCAAAACGATCCCCCGATTCTCGCGCTTAAGGGGGCGCTTAAGCGCGTAGCGCTTATTGGCTTGAAAAACCATTAATGCTCATAGTATACTCCTCTGGAGGCAATACTCTTATGATTAAGATGAATGAAACAGTTGCGGATGTTATAGCAAGACTTGAGCGAGAGATTACGGAAAGAACCGAAGCACTGTCAGTGCTTAAGCGCTACACGGGCACCGTTGCGTCACCATCCAAGCCCACAGTGATACGGGAACCGCTTAAGGCTCACGTATCAGCGCAGCAGGATACCCCACTAGCAACCAGATGTATTTATATTATCCGAGAGCAAGGACATCCACTAAGCAATGGTGAGCTAAAAATACTTTTAGGAACCAAAGGTTTATCCCTCGGCAAGGGTGCAACTGCGAAGATTCACACTGCGTTGGGCCGTAGGAGTCGCGAGGTTCGTAGGACGCCGGATGGTAAATGGGCGTTAAGGGCAGGAGATACTGCAAAAGCGACACCAGCGCAAGAAAGCTTACTTGCGGCGAATCAATGAGTTTTTAAGTTTCCGCGAAGCCTGTAAAGCGGAAATGCCTGAGTATTGATACTCAGGCATTCACAGGTAGAAAGGTAATTCCCTTATGGCAATTACTCTCAGAACGGAACGCGCAAAAGTAGTGGTAGCCGATATTGGAACCATCACCATCACTACAAGTAGCGCACAGGTAACTATCCGTGTTACCAAAGACGGCGAAGTCGTTACTAAAGTGACTGAACCGCCTTAACCGTAAACCAGGTATATGGTTACTAACACTAGGCTAGGGATTACTACCTAGCCCTTCAACTATGGGGGCGTGGCGTAAATTAGCAGACGCGCCGTACTAGGCATACGGTGGTCATAAGACCGTGCGGGTGCAAATCCTGTCGTCCCCATTTTTCTAATAACAATCCGAGAAATGTCGGAATTATTCCGACATTTCTCGGAACATCAATAGGATTTTACATCATGCCATTTAAAAAGCAAGAGCAACCTTACACTTTTGTAGGAAATTGGTACGAAGTCCCCTGTGTTTACGGGATCATGAATGCTCAAGGACAAATGCTTTACATTGGGAAAACTGACAATATAAAGCGTCGAATGGAACAGCACCAAAACGACACGGTACATTTAATGCATCGTTACGCCCCTATGTATGTTTGGGCTGAAGTTATCCAAAGCGAAATTGAACGCACCGTGCGCGAGCGACAGCTTATTTTGGAATACAATCCGCCGTGCAATCAGATACTAACGCGGTAATGTCGCTCGCCATCGCGCCGTAGCCATCGTATTTACCAGATTCTCGATTGAAGAAAAATTCTTTTGAGCCTACGGTAAGTGTCGTGTAAAAGCGCGATGTTTTGATCGTAATAACTTGCCCGGTCTCGCTGTCGTAATAACGAAAGGGCTTAACGAGACCGGGCATTTTTATTGCTTCAAAGATTTTTCCAAGTAAATAGCGCATTATTTACCAGCCTTTTCAATAGGTGCTTTATACATCAGCCGTTTGCCTTCAATACTCTTGAGGGCTTCAATTGTACGCTCGCCATCTTTCACCTTGCGCAAATTGAATCTGAAATCAAACTCGCTTAAATAGCGATGCAGATGCTTTTCACTCCAATGGTGATAGACGCCATTGACGCCGCGTTTTAAGATCGAGTGGAAGCATTCAGCCGTATTTACGTGCGCTTCGCCTCTCACGTATTCATCTTGCTTGTGATTGACTGTTTCGTGGCTGGCGAACTCCGGCGATGCTGCGTTATATGACGGGCTTTCATCAGTTTTCAGATGCGCGTCTTTCTCGACATGCTTTAACAGGACTTCTTTTAAGTTCTCGCCTGTGACGTTAGCGACGTGCGTTGACTTAACGCGTCCATCACGTTCAACCAGCGTGAAGACCGGAGCTTTATTAACAGCACCGCGACCTTGAATCTTCTCTTTGCGTACTTTCGCGTGCATGTTTTTAGCCTTGCCACCAACGTAGGTTTCATCGGCTTCGACAATGCCATTTAATTTGCTGGCTAAAGGATCAACACTCATTGCATGGCGAATACGGTGCATCATAAACCACGCGCTCTTGTACGTAACGCCAAGCAAGCGATGCATCTGATGCGCTGAAATGCCTTTCTTACTTGAGCAAAGCAGATGGATTGCAAATAGCCACTTATTGAGCGGAATGCGCGAATCTTCAAAGATTGTTCCAACCGTCACAGTAAACTGCTTACGGCAAGCCTTACACTTCCATACGCCTTTACGTACCCTGCTTTTTGAATCCGCTTTCGGCGTTAATTTGTACGCGCCTTTTTCTTTGCAGTGCGGGCAAATCGGAAGATTGTCATCCCATCGCATTTGCTCTAAAAACTCACGTGCTGAATCTTCATCTTGAAAGTGTTTTTGAATTTCTGTGAGGTTTGTATCCTTCATAGCTTTATACTCCAATAACTATAAAGGAATATTAGACCTAAAGCTTGGGTTTGTCAAATATATAATTACCATAATTTTCATACTGCGGAATTTCCTTTATTGTGGTTCTTATTTTTTTTCTCGTTTCCTGTTCATTTGTCAATCCTTTTTCATGGATTTTTACTTGATCTTCATCCCCCCTTTTTCGGTAGAAGTTGATTGCCTCTGAAT
>JANMKB010000174.1:0-2093 GCA_031371805.1 Blastocatellia bacterium
GATGACACGCTCAGCCGTGCAAACATTGTGTCCGGCCACACGTGTTCCGGCGGGGCCATCGCCCACATCAAGCGGCGCCAGGCTGGTGTTATTCGCCGCGTCTTTTAAATAATTTGTCGGACGCAAAGATTCATACATCACATTAACGAGGCGGCGAAAACTTTGCAGATTTTCAGGCCGATAACCATTAGCGATGGGCACGGCTGGCCCCCAGACGCCCGATTGCGTGTGACAGCTCATACAATGCGTCCCCATCAGATTTCCGGTGTCACGCATGCGTCGTTCAACCGAAGCTCCACGCGGACGATTGGTCAGCCACGAATCTACCTGCCCCAAATGATCGTACAGTGCCTGACGCACAGCCAGACGCGGGTCGTTGTAGGGCGCAGGTTTTAGCAATCGCAATTCAATTTCATAGCCGGGAGCATTGGCTTCGGCGCGTAAAAAATAAGTGCCGCCAGGTTTCAGCAAACGATTGATGGCGGCACGATGGCCTTCATTTTGCTGGTGTGTGCGTTCGTTTTCGTTACGTCCGTCGGTGTATTCGATCAGGGAACGCGAATTATCCAGCGCGTAAAATCTAAGCTGTGCGGCAAGCGTGTGATCCGGGATAGCTAAATAGGCCGTCAGCAGGCGCGGTTCTTTGCCGTTGAATTTAATCTGAAACCAGTCATCACCGGACTGTCCAACTTTGCCGTTGTCGAAATATTCAACGTCATCCGCGCCGCCTGAAATCCGCGCTACCTGAACGCCTTCACCTTCGGGCAGCACGATTTCCTGCGCCTGTTCGGGCGTGTCGTTCGGCTCCTGTTCAATGTATGAACCGCTTTGCTGCGCGTCGTGTAAATCAAGCGGATTAATATTCAGGTTCAGCGGAACGGATTTCCCCGCCGGCCACGCTGTCTGGCGGGGAAAGGAAACCGCCTGGGGCGCGATGCCTTCTTCACGCCAGCGGGAGCCTTCAAAAACTGTCGCTTCATTTGTGACGGGAGCAATTTCCAGCGCATACACGCCCGTGACTGGCGCACGATAGACCGTGTAAACATCAGCGTCCAGCGCGTGCAGGACTTTTTTCCAGTTGGCAGTCGGATTGGCGTAGATGCCAAACGCCTCCGGCTTACGCACGATGTTGAGCGACGAATTGGTGACAGAATTTGCTGCGGCTGGCTCCGGCTTTTCTTCAAGCAGCGTCCAGCGCACGCCAATGCGCCCATGTTCTGGCAGCGCAGCAGGTTTTGGTAAGCTGACCGAAAGCTCAAATACCTCGCCACGCTTCAACGTAAAACGTTTTTCCCACGCACGAGAAAATTGCAACGTTGCAGTGAAACGTAACGGATTGCCTGATGCAGTTGACGGTTGCCAGGCGGCTTCGCTGTGCCTGCTCCAAATCAGCGCGCTGCCGATTCCAAGGAATAAAACAATCAGGACTAAGCGCCAACGGTTGAGATAAAACTTTCGTGTAGACATAATCCCTCGAGACGAAAAGAAAAACTATTTGTAGATAAATTGAAATCTGACAATGTAACGAAAATTCCAGAGACATTTTCTATTGCCAAGATTATTTTGTCTATAGAGCGTTTGCGGAAAAGTAAGTACAGGAGGCTCCCAGCCTGAAAAGGTTGGTTGTGATAACGGCATTCGCCAACCAGGTAATTTAAGAACGCAGCAGGTAAAATCATGTCAATCCTCGCAGCCAAAAATGTCACCAAAGAATATGTAATGGGCAGCGAAACTGTCCACGCCTTAGCCGGAGTTTCGGTCGCTATCGAACTTGGCGAATTCGTCGCGATTCTTGGTACGAGCGGTTCAGGGAAATCTACCTTACTCAATTTATTTGGTGGTCTGGATCGTCCGGCATCGGGTGATATTTCTTTTGATGGGAAAAGTATCGCGGAGCTTTCTGCTTACGAAATGTCGCGGTATCGGCTGAAAAATGTCGGCATGATTTTTCAGAGCTTTAACCTGATTCCGACAATGACGGCGCGTGAAAATGTTTCCTTAGCGTTAGCGTTTGCCGGAATGAAACAAAGCGAGCGCCAGCAGCGTTCACAAGAATTATTAGAGAAAATCGGATTGGGCGAGCGAACTGAGCA
>JANMKB010000176.1:0-5448 GCA_031371805.1 Blastocatellia bacterium
ATTTGTTGCCGTTGCTTCCGTCGCAAGCTTCGGCGCAGTTTTTACTACGGGCTTGCGGGTTGCGCGTTTACGGCTTTTCTGTGCTTCGGCATTGGTTGGAAAAAGTAACGTAGCGCTGCTTGCCAGCACCACAAACGTAAAAATAATTCTGACGAATCTCGTAGCGTAATTCATAAATCTTCACCTTGTTTCCATTAGTTGTTTAGTCAGAAGGGGGTAGACATCGTAGTAAGAATACTGTGTCAGAAGCGTTGTGGCAAATTAGTTAAGGGTAGGATAGGCGTCCTGCCTGTCCAATGGGAGTAAGCCTCTTCAGCAGGCGGGATGCCTACTGTCCCTGCTCACTTAAAACTACGCCGAATCAGGTAGGACATCTTGATGAAAAATGTGCGTCCGTTGCGATGCAGGCCTGGCTCATAGCGATCACTAAAGGGGCTGTAATTGTTGTAATTCAAATCGTCATTGTAGCCCGCATAAAACGAGGTTCCGGGGCTTGGTGTCAGGCCGAAAAGAAGCTGGCTGCGCACGGTGGAACCAAGTGTGGTGTAATCCGCCCGCGCCCGAAAAAATAAAAAGCGCGTGAACTGATAGGTCGCTTTTAATGAATAAATGTTGTCGTCATACGCCAGACGTCTGGTGTCGTTACGGGTTAATCTGCTTTTGGTGTAATCCAGGGAAATGCGCAAAGCATCGGCTGGCTGATAGATAAAACTCGTCGCAAGATTGATTGAATTGCCAGGTCCGGGATCAAGCTGAGCAGCAGGATTTACCAAAGCGGCGGGGCTGATGCGCGGGAATTTCCGTCCTCCGCCAAAATCGTAATCCAGTTCGTTAATCGCATATCCGACTTCGGCCTGGACAGAATATTTTTTGTTTAGTTTGGCTTCGATAAAGCTGAAGAACCGCTGATTCTGAGTGCTGCGTTCGGGGTTATTTCCGGCAAATGCGCCAGTGCGTGTCAATGTTCGGCGGCGTCCAAATTCTTCTTCAAAAATTCGTTCGTAACCGTGATTTGTCCCAAAGCCCCAGCTTAGTTGATGTTTGAATTGCAGGAACGCGTTGCCGCCGACCGAGAGGTTTTGCAGGCGACCCTGCCAGTCGTAATTCACTATTTCACGGTTGAAAACGCGCCATAAAATGAGCGTTGCTTTAGGTTTTGGCTCACTGCTAAAGCGCGTAAACAGGCCACTGAAATTTGAATTTGTGCGTCGTGTGAAGCCAACATCCGCGCGATAATCCCGCGTCCTGCCTTCGGAAAGCGCGAACAGGCCAAAGTTGCGTTTGGTTAAATCGAAGTTGACCAGATAGCCAAAACCATTGCCCGTGCGGAAAACATTTTTGTCCAAATCAGGATCATAAAAATAGCGGCGAGAATTTGTTCCCAGCACCTGAAAACTGATGGTGGCCTGTGGATTCAACCGAAATCGTCCATCAACACCGCCGAGGTGATTATGCTTTTCGATGAAATTATAAGTGGTCGCCAGCAGCCCGATATTCGACTGGCTTCCGACATCATGTTTGAGCCGCAACACACCGATGTAGGCTTTGTGATCCAGAAATTTTGCAATGTCTTTGAACGTCGCCGGATCGTTGCGTTCGTCTTCGCTGTAATTTCCCGGCGCACGATCAACCGCCGTCATCAGGCCAAATGAATTACGTCCACGCTTGCCTGTCAGCTTCGCCGCAAAATCAGGGTCAACAATGGAGCGCGTGTGAACCGCTTGCAAATCCGTCTGAAAAATTTCACTTCCTTCCAGAAAAAACGGCCGTTTCTCTGCGTAAAAAAGCGGGAAGCGTTGATTGGCGGTGATTAAAGTTTGATCGGCCTCGACCTGCGCAAAATCCGGGTTCGCCGTGAAATCAAGCGTGATGTTTGGCGTGAGGCTGTATTTAATATTCAAACCGGGATCAAGGTTGACTGGCTGATTCACGAGGCGTCCGGCATTATTAAGTGACGAAATTCCTGCCGGCAGCGCCGAAACGCGCCGTCCGCTTTCCGCCACTGTCAGGCTCGGAATAATTTCCAGCGTGCGTTCGGTCGAAATATTTTCGATTCCCGTGATGTGGCCTGCCTGGTTGAGCAGCCCTGATTGATCCCGGCTGATTGGCATCCACGAATCGCGCTCATCGTTAATGTGTTTGATGGCGCGCGAAACATGAATGCCCCATTGTTTGCCTTTCCCTGTTTCGTAGCGCAACGACTTGAACGGAATCGCCACTTCAACACTGTAACCATCGTCCAGCAGTTGCCCTTTGGATTCCATCACGATGTCTACGCTGTAATCTTCATTGTTATTGAAAGCGCCCTCCGTAAAAATTCCATCGGCCTGAATGCCCAGCGGATTGAACATTAAGATGTAAGCTTTGCGCTGATCGTTGAAAGTGTCGAGCAGGATACGAACATTATCATCGTCAAAAACATTATCTCGTTTGGCGACCGTAGCGCGTACCTTGCCCGGTTCATCCCAGGCCCGAAAAGCAAAGTAAATATTTTTTTCGTCATAGCCAATGCGCGTTTCAGTTGGATGCGAGGGAGCAATATTGTCGCCAGGCCGATATTGATAGAAATCTTTCAGGACAGGAGCTGTTTTCCAGACTTCATCATTCAGCTTGCCATCAATTTCTGGCGCCGAGGCAAAGCGTGCAATTTTGACGGGCTGCGATTTTTCAAGCGGGAGGCTGACTCCATTTTTAGCGCGGGCGGTTACTTTTTTCGCGCCTGATCCGGCGTCAGTATTTAATTCAGCAGGAGCTTGTGCTGCGGCGGGAACGACGACAAAAATCAGTAACCACAATAACCACAATGCAGGTCTTAACGGATTGAACTTCATAACTTCAATTAAGCTCTCGATAAACAAGGGGCTGACAATTTACAAGTCCGGGATTTCGTCAACTCACCTCAACTTAGACGCTGAGGCATTTCCATATCTTCCCTTAACGACAGAAAAATCACTCAGGTTTCAAAATTGGGCAGAAAGACACCCATACGATAACTTATGTGAGTGGGTGCAGGATGATGGGAAAAGGTTTCACGAGATATTGCCTGTAGCACAAACTTTCCAGTTTGTGTTGTTTGCCAAGCTGTAATTTTATGAGCGAAGTTGCGCTTTTCTTTGGGAGCATAAGCTCCTGACGACGGCACAAACTAAAAGTTTATGCTACGGCAGCGCAAACGCTACATACATTCCGCCGGAAGGTGCGCCGCGTTTGCCTCCGCCAGCCGCGATGACGACAAATTGTCTGCCGTTTATCTGATACGTCATCGGTGTCGCGTTCCCGGCAAACGGCATAACATTTTCCCATAAAAGTTTTCCGCTTCTCACCTCGAAGGCTCTAAATTTACGATCATAATTTGTCGCGCCGATAAAAATTAATCCACCTGCCGTGACGATTGGGCCGCCGTAATTCCAGCTTCCTGTGTCGCGCATTCCTTTGGCCAAAAGTTCTGGATATTCTCCGAGCGGAATCTGCCATGCGATGGTTCCTTTATTCAAATCAATCGCGTTGAGCGTCCCCCACGGTGGTTTGATCGCCGGATAGCCATCAGGATCAAGAAAGCGCGGGTAGCCTTCGAGCATATATTTTTGTTCGATGAGTGGCGATGCATTCGATGGAGTTGTGACTTTGCTGTCTTGACCCGTGAGCAGGAATTTAGTGACAGTTTGTAAACTCTCAGCGTTCATCGAACCGCCGAAGCCGGGCATTCTGCCAGTACCGTTGCGGATGATCGTGAGTGTCTGCGCCTCGTTATATTTTTTTGACAAGCCAATCAACGCCGGAAATTCCGGCGGACTCCCACTCATATCTTTGCCATGACAGCTTGCGCAATTTCGTTCGTAAAGATTTTTAGCAGTGGCTTGAATTTTTGGTCGTTCAATTAATTTCGCAATGCAGGGGACTTCGTTGGAATTAACGATGAGAAATCCTGACGCTGGATCGAACGCCGCTCCGCCCCAGCCCGGGCCGCCATCGAAGCCAGGCGTGACAATCGTTCCTTCTTTGCTGGGCGGGTCGTAATGATTTTTGCTGCGGTAGGTGAGAAAGCGTTTCAGCACGTCGGCATGCGCTTCCGGTGTGCGCGTCGTCAGACTTTCTTCGGTCATTGTTTGCCGTGCAATGGGCGGCGGAGTCAGCGGAATTGGCTGTGTGTCAGCGGCGTGTTCTCCATCAATTACGTCCGGCGAAACTTTCTGGTAATCAATCGGAAAAACTGGTTTTCCGGTTTCCCGCTCGAAGACGAAAACGTATCCGGCTTTGGTGGTTTGCGCGACAGCATCAATTAATTTCCCGTTGTGCTTGATGGTCACAAGCGCAGGTGCGGAAGGCAAATCACGATCCCACAGATCGTGGCGTACCGTTTGAAAATGCCACTTGCGTTGGCCCGTTGCGGCGTCAAGGCAGAGCAGGGAATTCGCAAATAAATTATCTCCATGCCGATTCGCGCCATAAAAATCGTAAGTCGCGGAACCTGTCGGAGCAAAGAGCAAGCCGCGCTTTTCATCCAGCGCCATGCCACTCCAATCATTGACTCCACCGATGTATTGCCAGGCATCTTTGGGCCAGGTTTCATAGCCAAATTCGCCGGGATGCGGAATCGTGTGAAACGTCCAGCGCAGCTTGCCCGAACGCAAATCATATGCACGAATATCGCCAGGCGCGGCGGGCAAAGTCTCACTGACGAGGCTGCCGAGAATTATCAAATCTTTGTAAATTATGCCGGGAGTTGACAGGCCGACGGACAAATCCTGCGCGGGGCGTCCCAGCCCTTCGCGCAAATCCATTTTGCCTTTGTCGCCGAAGCTCTCAATAATTTTTCCGGTCAAAGCGTCAACTGCATACAGCAAATTACGAAAGCCGAAATAGATACGCGGCTGACCTTCGCCATCCCAATATGTCAGTCCACGATTACGCGATTTGCCGAGCGCCTTTTGACCAAAATTCGGATCGAAGCTCCAGCGTTCTTTTCCGGTCGCGGCATCCAGCGCAAAGACGCGCATCTTCGGCGAAGTCGCATAAAGCAATCCATTCGCAATGATCGGATTGCATTGCATTTCCGAGCCATCAAAAGCGTCATTGGTGTCGTATGTCCACGCGACTGCAAGCTGCTTTACATTGGTGCGATTGATTTGCTTGAGCGTTGAGAAGTGAGTATTTTCTGCGCCTCCGTTGTAGCTGCGCCATTCAGTCTGATGACGACGAGTTTGCGTAAATGCTACGAGCAGCGCGATCAGGGCTGTGATCACAATGACCAATCCGATTTTCCAATGTTTCATGATAATGCTCCGAATCTCAGAAGAACCCGGCTCGCGACGGCTCGCGGTACTGTACCCGGAGTCGTCGCGACGGGGTGATTTTCCTCACAGGGTTTTTCCTGAGTTTTGCCGCAAGGTGACGTACTTTTTGATCGGCACATTGTCCCAGCGTTCCTTGCCGCCGCCTGGCTATTGC
>JANMKB010000216.1:0-3322 GCA_031371805.1 Blastocatellia bacterium
CGCAGGAGACGAGCAGAGAGTGTGCGAAGCGGCGCGGCGTGCTAACGGATAAGTCAGAGGGGCTGACTGTCAAGCAGCAGGGATGGTCAGGAAGGAGAAGTTTGTGCTTGACATTCCCTTTCATAGAACATCCATTGCACCAGAACGCACGCCACCAGTACTGTAGCTTTCAAGTGCACTTGGGCGCGTATCCGGTGAACGAGTTGTTTTACCGCAACGGAACAAAGGGACAAAGAGCAACCAGATTTTCAGGTCTTTGTCCCTTTGCCCCTTTGTCTCTTTGCGTTGAGAATATTTAATTTGTGACTCTTCTCACACTTCCAATCCCACCGACCGCATCAATTCAATCGCATTGCTTTTTTTCACAATTCCTTCGCGCAGCACATAATCAAATGTCATTCTGCCGTTTTCCAGGTGGTCTTCGAGGTGAACATTTTTTGCCAGTGTGCCTAACTCCGCCACAATATTTGTCAGGGCTAAATCATGCGTTGTGACCAGTCCCATCGCGCCGCGCTGGATTAATCCGCGCAGGACAGCATCAGCTCCGATGCGACGATCATGCGAATTCGTGCCATGCAAAATTTCATCAATCACAAACAGCAATGGCAACGACTCGGTGGTCATTTCCATCAGTTGGCGCAGCCGCGTAATCTCGGCGTAAAACAGCGAAGCCCCGGCTTGCAAATTATCCTGGATGCGAATTGATGCACCTAAATTTAACGGCGAGATTTGCAAGCGCTGCGCCCGTACTGGAGCACCTGCCAACGCCAGCACTGCGTTCATCCCAATCGTTCTGAGCAGCGTAGATTTGCCGGACATATTTGAACCGCTCACCACCAGCAAACGCAATTTTTGATTAAGGTTAATGTCCGTGCGAACGACGCGATTTTCGGGAATCAGTGGATGCCCAATTCCCTCGCCGGCAAAAATCATTTCGCCGGCGATAATTTCGGCATAAGGATCGTGTGGATGTTCATAGGCGTAATTTGCGAGGGCGCACAGGGCTTCGATTTCGCCAACGGCGGCAAGCCAGGCTTCAACTTTTGCGCCCGAATTTAAACGCCATGATTCAATCGCAAATGCTAAATTTGTGACCCACAAAAACGGCGCGGTCAGGACTCTCCCAATTTGATTCCGTCGCGCCTCAAGCCACGCTGCCAGGCTGTGCAATTGCGCGATTTGTTGCGACGGGGATTTGCCAGCGGTATCCAGCGAAGCGCGCAGCCTGACTAATTTTTCGGAAGAAAATTGTTCCTGTTCAAGGCGCTGCAAAATTTGCGCCAGTAATTTTAAATCGCGGGCCGCTGGTTCCAAACCATTAACGACCTGCATGACTTTTTCACGCCAGGCAAGCGCCAGCGCCGCATCCGCAATCAGGATAGCGTAAAAGGGCACTAACGATTCCGTAAAAACAGCCAGCACCAGCGTGATGATCGCCAACGCACCAAGAATCAAAGCACCGGCTCTCCCAGGCTTTGAAGAAAGAAGTGCGGGAGTTTTGCTCCAGGCTGATAAAGCGGCGGGATTTATTCCAGCCCGTAAATCTTCGCCGAGCAAAGCTAAATCTTCGCGCAAATCCAATTTCGGTTTTAGCTCTTCAATCGCCTGTTGCCGCAAGTTAATTTCTTCCCTGCTCGCCGGAGCCATTAACCACGCGGCTAACGTGTCTTCGCCTGCGCGAGTGCGAGCCGAACACAACAATTCATACAATGAGCCACGCCCAAAAATATCCATGTCTTCGGCATAAGGATGCAGCGCGTTGCGATAGCTTTCGCCCGCATTACCAACGCCAATCCAGTTGCCTGCCAGCCTTGCAATACCGCGCTCATAAAATTTTGCCGCCCGCTCAAATCGTTTTTGCCGTTTGAAAATCTGCTGGTGAAGGCCAATCAGAAATAGCGAAATGATGACCACCGGAATCAACCAGTAACCAATCCTGGTATGCGGCGCGGTGACGACACGCAACAAAATCGCGGCGGCAAAAACTAAGAAAACAATGCGGACGATGCCAACCTGACGATATTTCGCGGCCTCAACCGCCACCAGCGAGCGGCAATTTTCAAGTCGGGTTGTGTATTCGAAATTTGGTTCGAGGGAAGGATTATTATTCACTGATGACCATTGTTTCTGATTTATCGAGGACAGGCGGGGGAGCTTCGGATGTTTGCTGCATCCTGATGCGAGTGATGCGGCGTTGATTGACGCGTTCGACCGTGAAGATTGTACCGTTGTAATGCAGCGTATCGCCCTCCGCCAGCAAGCGCCCTTCGCGGGCAATTAAAAATCCGGCTATCGTGGCGTAATCATCCGACTCAGGCAAATTAAGGTCGAAGCGGCGATTGACTTCGCGCATTGCCAGCCCGCCGTCAATGACATAAACCCCCTCACCTCGCGCCCGGAATTTTTCAGTTCCAGTTTCGTCGTGTTCATCCTGAATCTCGCCGACAATTTCTTCCAGTAAATCTTCCAGCGTCAGGATGCCTTCGACACCGCTATGTTCATCAACCACAATCGCCAGATGCACATGACCGCGCCGCATTTGCTCTAAAACATCCGCCAGGCGTGCTGTGTCAGGAATAAAAACCGGCGGGAGAATAACTTTGCGGAGGTCGAAAGTCTGAGGATTTAAGATGTGCGCCATAACATCTTTGTGATGCAGGATACCAATGATGTGGTCGAAATTATCATCGTAAACTGGCAGGCGCGAATAACCCGATGACTGAAATGCTTTGACCACATCTACAAAACTGGAGTCAGCTTCAATGGCGGAAATTTGGATGCGTGGAATCAGAATTTCACGTACTGTCAAATCACCAAAATCAAATACATTGTGAATCAGCGTTTTTTCGCCGAGTTGTAAATTGCCGGATTCGTGGCTCATCGTGATGAGGTGTTTCAACTCTTCACCAGTGATAGCCGCGTGATGCCCCAGCCGCGCTTCCAATCCGAACAGCCGTAACAGCTTCATGCCCGAACGATTGATGACCCAGATGAACGGCTTGAAAACACGATAAAAAAGCTGAATGGGCGGAGTCACCGCCATCGCAATCATTTCCGCTTTTTCCAGCGCCAAAGCTTTCGGCGCAAATTCGCCCAGCACGATATGAAAATAGGTGATGACGGAAAAAGCAATGACGGCAGAAAAAGTGTGCGCGGCAGGCACCGCCGCAAACTCCGGCAGATAAGCCACGAAAAATCCTTCGACCATATGTTCGAGCGTCGCTTCACCCACCGCACCCAGC
The DNA here is from genome assembly GCA_031371805.1 of Blastocatellia bacterium. Lineage (GTDB taxonomy): Bacteria > Acidobacteriota > Blastocatellia > RBC074 > RBC074 > JAFDVL01. The sequence goes on from JANMKB010000216.1 coordinate 3,243, forward strand.
GCCAGGCTGGCTAAGGTCACACCAAATTGTGTCGCTGATAAAATTGTATCCAGATGATCAAGCGCCCGCAGCACGGCTTT
>JANMKB010000270.1:0-12891 GCA_031371805.1 Blastocatellia bacterium
ACCGTAATGTTCAATCGCCACAACCACCGAAGGAATTTCGCCCGGCTTCATCGCGGAGCCATCCTGTTGCACAAACAATGTTCCGCCATCGCCGCCACGTCCGGCATCCAGCATTGCAGCAACGCCTTCCGCTTTAAGAAAAGCCGCGAGTTTGGGAGCAAATTCGCGCATTTTTCTAATTCGTTCAAGAATTTCCGGCGAATATTGCCGACCGCCATTTCCTTCCGGCAGATCGCTCGCCATTTTCCAAAGTTCTTCTTCAGTGAGCCGAGCGCCTTGTGGTTTGAAATGCGCCACGACTTCGCGCATTGGCACAGTCATCACAAAAGCATGTTTGAGTTTGCCGCGATATTTGTCAAAATCCGCTTCGGATTTGAGGTCGGCAAAAACCACTTCGCCCGTGACTGCGCCGTTAGTGCCAGACGTCCACGCTTTGGGAAAAGCGATTAACGGAAATGGCGTCGGTTCAGTAACCTGCGCCGAAAATCTTTCCAGCGTCCAGCCTTTGCCGAATGGCCCCCAGGCTTCGAGATGAGCATTTTGCATGCCCCATTCAGCAAGCTTATTTTTTGTCCATTCATTCGCACCTTTAAGTTGTGGTGAACCGGTCAGACGCGGACCGTGGACATCGGTGAGCCAGCTTAACGTATCCATGACCTGGGAACGCTGCATTCCCTCATCACGAATTTTCTTCATCATCTCGAGGTCAATTTTTTCAGGAGTGACCTGGGTGGACGCAGAGCGTTGCGCCGTGACACTCAGACTAAAAATCAGCAGCGCGATAAGTGGAACAGTAATTCTTTGACGAAACATAATGGACTTTCCTCCTGATAGATTAAAACATGGGGCAAATTGCTTGAAGCGTAAGGAGTGAGTCTAAATCTCGTAGCACTTGATGGCAAGCAGGACACGTAAGTTTTGGGTTTCGGGTTTTGCATTGCGAGCAAACTAATTAATCGCTCCGCAAGTTGCAAAAAAAATGAACTGCCAACATTGCTGTCAGCAGTTCACTCAATTGCTCTTCAATTTATTGCTTGCGTGGAGGGAAGACCCGGTCGCTACGGCTCCCGGTACTGTATCGGGATTATGGGACGGGGCAAACGCCAGTTGGAGCAAAAACCGGGACGACCAGCGTCGCGCCCGGATGAGGCGTCAGTTTATGCATGGGACGAATACCCGACCAGCCTTTCGTATTTTCCGGCACAATAAATAATCCGACGCCAGCGCCAATCGGTATTTTCATGGTGCCAAAATTTTGCCCACCAGACAGAAATTTATTCAACCGATAAACCACTTTTGGTGAAGTATCGGTGATGACGCCTTTGGCCATACAGTTACCAATTAAAAACCGGGAAAAGCTCGCTAACCTTTCGATACTGTTGTAAACCAGCCCGGTTGCGCTCTGACTTGCGCCATGGATGTCGCCAAGCGAAATATCTCCATCCAGACCAACTGTCACAATCGTTTGTCCGGGGATGACACTCGGAGCCTGAATATCTGTCGCCAGATATTTGCCGACCTGATCGTAATAAGTTCCGTCAAAGCGGATGACCGCAGTGATGCCATCACAATCAGCCGCCGCGATTGGTTGTTTGGCATAAAAGGCTTCAGCGGTATAAGCGCCGGAAACAGCCCCCGCTGAGGAATGAAGCGTGTTCGCCGGCATTTTGAGGAACGCTCCTCCAATTAAAACGTTTTTATTGACTGGACAACCAGTGGTTGCATCAACTGCCACCGCAATCAAATAGCCGTCCTTCACATCAGGATCAATATCGGACGCCAGAAGTTCACAGCTTTGTCGCTTGTTAAGGCAGATGAAAATGTCCTGCTCTTCACAGAGCTGACTATCTATCATTAAAAGATGAACTATCTGCTGCGTGTCACTGACATTGGAAATCGTCATCCGCGTGTCATGCGTGGCAGGATTGATCATTGAGGAGGAATAATACGGGAAGACCAGGATAGCTCCCGCCCGTTGATCGCTGAGCGGAATATTGACGGGTTCAGGTTGTGCGCTGACAGCAACGGAAGCCATCATTGCGCACAACATTATGATGAGCTTAAGTAAATTTTTCATGGTGGGATTTCTCCTTAGAGGGTTGTGTAGCTTGAGGTCAAACTGGTGGGGTAACCAATCTTGCGCAGCAGGCGAAGAATGTTTAGACACGCGGTATTTCCAGGGTGACATCCTTCAACCCGACGGTATGCAAAGGTTGAATGCCGGCCCATTTTCCGCCGGATGGGGTGATTAATAATCCAACTCCGCCCATCGTAATAAATTCCAACGTTCCATAACCGGAACCGCTCAAAGCATCATTGATTTGAAAAATATTAGGGTGCAAATCAATAGTGTTTCGCCCAAAGCAGTTGCCCAATAAAAGCGACGAAATACTGCGTGATCGGGGGCCAAACTTACCCGCATCCCGAACAATTGAAGTCGTCGTCGTGGCAGCTCCAATAATCACGCCTGTCTCCACACTTCCATTCAATCCGGCAGTGATAATTGTCTGACCGGGCGAGAGCGCAGGCTGTTGAATCTGCGCGACAAATGAACTCGGCACTTTGTCGTAAGTCACACCGTCAAAATTGAGTAAGGCAGTGGTTCCCGCGATTGGACATACAGGGTTCTGATACGCCCAGAAAGCCGCTGCGTTGTAGCCATCATTTACCCGACCTCCGGCCCCTAAATATCCGCTCGGTAATTTGACATAGGCGCTGCCCATCAACACGTTATTCTGAATCGGGCAATTTGTAGTGGGGTCAAAGGCAACTACGATGAGGTAGCCCCTATCTACTGGATAAAGATCAGAAGCAGCGAAGGTGATGCTCTGATTTGGGGTCAGGAACATCCCTGGGATATTCAGCTCCATACAATTATCGGGAATAAAATATAAGTTGATCGTGGCAGATTTTTTACTGCTGATATTACTGATCGTGATGCGGGTATCCGCTGTTTTAGCGGCATTGGCGACCACCAGCGGAAAGACCAGCACGGAGCCAGCCTTTTGATCACTGGGGCCAAGCGTTGGCGTTGAACCGGTGGGCGGAACAACCTGGGCGAGGGCAACAGAACTTAATCCTGCCCACAAAACACACAACACACATGCTATTTTTTTTATCGCGTGCATTTCTATTTTCTCCTTGTTCGGTTAAGACCGGCGAGGTTGGGTTAAAGTGGTGGAAGACCTGATACAAAACCCGGGCGATCAAGCGCATCAGACAAATTTAGCCAGCGCAATAAACTATGAAGTTTGCCGCTGACCGAAAAAAATTACGACTCCAAAAGAGCAAAGATTGCCGATGGGACGGAACTGGGTTTTAGCCTGGGTTGGAAGCGGCGAAGGAAATGACGGGTCCGGTCAGGAGATATTCGCGCGTGGGTTGGAACTGCTAAATAATTATGCTCTGGCTTTTAATGGCGTAGTAGTATTTTTTAGTGGAGAGTTTCAGGGGGCTGGGTGTCTTACTGCTAAATTACAGCTAAGAACGAGGCTGAGTCTACGCATCAGCAGAATAGGTGTCAATCACAAACATTGTCACCCCGGATGCCAAATTCCGCCGGGTCAATGCCCGGTAAGCGGCGTAATTTCAGGTACAGTCCTTTGCGGGTAATGCCTAATTCCTCACACACCGCGTTCCGCCGCCCCTGATGACGGCGCATTGACTCCAGAATGATTTGGCTTTCCAATTCGTCCACAATATTGCCCAGCGTCCGGCCCCCGGGTTTGTAATCCAACTGGAAGAGAGGAACGTTGTGCAAGATTTCAGTGACCGAGGTAAGCGTTCTGTCTTTGATTTCCAGGCTTTTCTGATTGCTGTGGAGAGGGGACGAAAGATCGCTGGCCGTAATGATTTCGCCAGAATCTTTGTACGCCACCAGACGCTGTAATTCATTCGCCAACTGGCGGACATTGCCAGGCCAGTCATAAACCATCAACAAATCAAGCGTATGCTGATCAATCGTGATGCCCGTTTTGTTGGATTGCTGGCTGTAAATTCTTAGATAGTGATCTATCAGCAAAGAAATTTCTTCCCGCCGTTCGCGCAGGGGAGGAATACGCAACCGAATAATATTCAGGCGATAATACAGGTCTTCACGGAATTTGCCTGCGGCAACTAATTTTTCCAAATCCGCATTGGTGGCAGCCAACACCCGCACATCAACGCGCGTCGGAGTGGTTTCGCCCAAGCGGTGAATTTCGCCCTCCTGCAAAAACCTGAGTAATTTAGGCTGCACATCCAGCGCCAGGTCACCGATTTCATCTAAAAATAATGTTCCATCATCGGCGCTGCTAATTACTCCGACGGTATCTGAAACTGCCCCCGTAAAAGAACCTTTCTTATGTCCAAAAAGCTGGGAATTGACGATTTCAGGCGAAGCGATGGTGCAATTGAAAGCGACGAAAGGTTTCTGGCGCCGTTCACTCAGACTGTGAATCAGGCGTGCGACGACCTCTTTGCCAGTACCTGACTCGCCGGTAATTAAGGTGGTCACCCGGCTACTCCGAATTTTATGAATTTCGTCAACCAGGGCACGCATCGGCGGACTGGCAAAGACGGCTCCTTCAGGCGTAATTTCCGGCAACAAATTCAGTTCATCGGCGCCGCTTCCCAAAGTTAATTTCGCACGTTTTTCGATCAGTGCCAGTCCCATTTCAGCCAGTCGAAATAGCGGTTCGACCAAATGCCGATGAAACCCTCTGGCCTCGCGTGTGCCGATAAAAGCGAGCAATCGTTTGCTGTTCAGACGTAATTTATAACAAGCCTCTCCCTTAATGGCTTCCTCACTGACTTCGCCAAGATTTGATGAAGCAACCCGCAATTGACTTGTAAATCGTTTTTTAACCTCCTCGGCCTCACCCCGTTCTCCGCCAGTTTCCGCCAGCAAATTGAGTTGTCCCTCGCGTTCCTCATAAATAATTATCGGCGCACATCCGGTGATTTCGTGCAGCAGTATGGTTAATTCATGCAGCAATAATTCCTGTGATGAAGCAGCGCGAATCAACCGTAAAACGACCGCATTACTGACTGCACCTCTTTCATCCTTAATACGAGTTGCAGGCACTGGCGGCTGGTCCACTGCATTAATTTGCTCCAGTGCCTGGCTGGCTTTGGACAACAACAGTTTCGCGCCTAACTCTTTACCCGTGAGATATGCCTGACGTAACTCACGGCGCGCTCGTGCCGTTTCGCCTAAAGCCACAAGCGTCTGCCCGAGGTGATACCGCGCAACCGATTCGCGGTAACGATCTGCCACCATCGAAAAAACGGTGATCGCCTGCCCAAACTCGTGCTGTGCCTCCTCCTCCTGCCCCGTTTGAACATGCAGCATGCCGCTCACTGTCCGAAAATGTGCAACCAATGAAATATTGGCAGAAAAATCAATTTCCTCGGCGACGCGATCAAGCAGCGTTTGGGCCAGCGGATGATTTCCACTTTCGACTTGTGTTTGGGCCAGATAAAGTTGGGCGGCACAGCGGCTGCGCTTGTCCTCGACGCGATCAGCCAGCGCCAGTTGCTGCTTAAAAGTTTCCAGCGCCTGCGGGTATTTTCCCTGGGCCAGCAAACAACGTCCCAGGGTTTGGACGGTCTGCACTTCACCATAAGGAAAGTTGGCTTTTTGGAAAATCTGCATTGACTCTCGCAGCGTACTTTCGGCTTCTTCCAAATCGCCTTGCAACATAAATAATTCGCCCAGCGTATCCAAAGCCGTTCCATAAGCCCGTTTGTCATTAACACGCCCTAATTCGATGGCAAAATTCAGAATCTGCCTGGCGCGATTCCACAAACCAATATTCGTTAAGACGAAACCAAGATTACTGTAGGCATAAGCCAGTAACCGATCATTTTTGGCTTCTTTCAAATAATGGATCGCCTTTTCGAGGGTTTCCACGCCCTCTTTTGCCTGCCCGTATTCCTGCAACAGAATCAGGTTTGAAAGACTGGTGTAGATACTGCCCAACAACAACGGAGCGCGGCGGTCTGCGATAATTTTGATTGCCTGCTCATAATTTTCGCGCGCTTCCTGCATTTCCCCTTCGGAAACATACACGTTACCAAGCAAAAAATAATTTTGTGCCAGCGCACTCCATTTCCCCACTTTTCGATGAGCTTTAAGAGCCTCTCGCAAGTGGTCGCGCGCAAACTGGGTTTCGCCAATAGCCCGATAAACCCGTCCCAGAATCATATGACACGCGCCCATCTCCTCGGTATTCTGGCGTTTTTCAGCCAGTGTCAGGGTGGATTTTAAATATGAAATCGCGCGCGGATAATCGCCGACATACCCTTGTAATGATCCCAGTCGCAACCATAGCTGCACCAATATTTCCTGACTTAAACCAGCGCGTCCGGCCACGGTTTCATAGTCAGCCAATAAAGAAAGTGCTTCGCGGTAGCGTGCCAGATTTTCCAGCGATTCAGCCAGCACACAGCGAACCCTGGCTTTTTGCTCAGCATTAAGGAGCGGACTCGCCACTGCCACGCTCAGCTTTTCAATCGCTTCTTCGTGCTGGAAATCTTCTGCGGCACGTCGTCCCGCCTCGATTAAGTCTACGAGTTCCTGCGGCGCAAGTTTGCGCTGGTGATAATCTGTGGTGTGAAGGCTATTGGGTTGTGTAGTCATACCAGCAAATAAAGACTCCAATCCCGACTGTTACATTAGTAGTGTTGCGGCAGTTAACACTACAGCAGGCTCGTGTAATGGCGCAATTAACTTATTATCAATCATTGCTATTAGGCCTCTTGGCAGAGGATGGATGAACGCATTTTAAACAGATAATAAACCTGGGTGCAAGCAGGCTGGCAGGGGTATTCAGTTTTCTATTTGTGCGGCAAGAGAACGCGGATGACACGGATTATGCAGATGAAGGCGGATCAGCCCGGCGACAATCTGTTTGATCCACGTGATCCGCGTTCTCTTCGGCTATCGCTTCTGACCAATTCCAAATTGATCGCCCACGCGAATTGGTTTGCCGTTGGAAAAATAAATTTCCAATAATTTTTCGCTGTGAACTTCGCGGCCTTCTTCGTCCTTAAGCGCCAGCACCATCTTCTTCGTCTTCGTCTCGTAGATTTCCCCCGTCGAAGGATACGCATATTTTCCATCAATGCTAAACGTAATCCAGCCCGGTTGATCGCGCATTTTCAGGCTCTTGATTTGCTTTGGAGGCATCACTGTATTATCAAAAATATGAACGGTTTCATTATGTCCGTCAGCAAGCCAGATTTCGGATTCGTCAGGTGTCAACGCTACGCCGTGACTTGGGCAGCCGTGCCGCTTAACCGCGCCTTTTTCGTAGCCTTTGACTTCAACGCGCTGCAACATTTTACCTGTTTTCAAATCACCAATTTCAAAGCCAAGCAAATCATTCACATTCACATACACCAATGATTGCTTGCCGTTGACGGTGAACGGACGAATAAAATTACTGAACGGGCCAACAGTTTTTGCAATCGTGTGCGTCGCCGGATCAACTACAGTTAGGAGCGGGGATTTCAATCCCGCCAGATAAACTTCCTTGCCGTTCGCGCCGAAAATTGTATTGTGCGCACCGGAGTTCGTCAGGATTTTTTTGATAACTTCGCCCGTCAACGCATCCACCGCTAACCAGTGCGGACCTTCAAACGAAGGCACATACAAAATCTTCCCGTCCGGCGCAAGCGACATTCGGTCTGCACCGCCTTCGTATTCTTTTTCCCACACTTTCTTTTCGGTCAATAAATCAAAGCAGGCGACTCGTTTGGGAGTGCTGACATAAATTTTCGCCGTCTTTTCTGAGGCTTCGATGCCTTTGACATTTTCAGCTACGTCGCCCGCTTTCCAATCCCACGTCGGAATGCGTTTGACGAATTTATGATTATTATTGATGTCGAAAACAAGAATGCCGACTCCGCCCATTTCGGTGTAATTGCGAATGCCAGGTTCGGCAACGTATAAATATTTTTTTTCATCTTTAGCAGTTTGTGGTTGCGGCCAGATTAAGAGAGTAAGTAAAGCAGTAAGCAACAGCAAGCAAAGAGTGAACCTGCGTGGATTCATAAAGTATTCCTCCGAAAATTTTATTGTGAGAACGCAGTTTCACGCTGCTCGCTGGATAAAGCAAGGTTACTTCTTCAGATAATTGCGATGCAGCCATTCATCACCACGCTTGCGATCACGCGTTTCAAAGAAAAGATTTTTTTCGGATTCACTTTTGACCATTGTCATACGCGGCGTCAATTGTTTAGCTTCGGCTTTGCCAGTTTCGGCTTCTGCTAAAAAGCCCTTGATCGCATCTGCCGTGACAGTTTCGGCTTTGTCGCTTTTGTCGAATTCAGCAATCGCTTCGATGGCACTGGCTTTCAACATTTTCGCCCACAGCTTGGCAAATAAAGCATGTGATGAATACACATCAGCGCTGTTGATCTGCCCGTTGATGGCAAAGGCATAACCAATCACATCGGTTTTGCCCGCTACGATTACGGCTAAGGCTTTGATGTATTCGCCTGACGTATCTTTCACCTGTTTATTTTCAAGCGTCAATTGCAAGCTCGAACGCGAGATTGAAGAGGTGACGTTCACTGTCTCGGCAACTCCTGCACCAGCGCTACCAGAACCAGCACCATAACCAGCCGCAGGACTGGCAGCTACAGCAACATTTTTGCTCAACTTTGCCTGCGATTCGGCAACTTTATCCCAGACCTGATTCTGAGATTTTGCCGATTTTGCGGCAATTTTTAAATCTTTGTGATTGAGCATTTGATCGGACGATCCAAAGGCGGCAGACGCTTCTCCGCCGCGTTGTTGCCAGCGTCCGTGTTCGACACAAAATGAATCAATCGGGATGCGACCGGAACGCGCGGGAACTATCATATCCAGCGCCAATACACGATCCTGCTTACCGCCTTTGACAATGTCGCCTGCTTGCACAAACACTTCGTCATCGGATTTATTTTCAATCGCTAATTCGTTCACCTCACTGGTTTCATGTACAACGACTTTTTTCTGCTCCATTGCTTCCTGCAACGTGAGCGGCGTTTTACCATTCGCTTTGTTGTCACCGTGAATTAAAAACACAGTCAGATTTTTGTGCGTGTAAGGGCCGCTGATTTTGTAATCGGAAGCAGCCACTTGCGCCGGAGTTTTTGTCCAGCCCGATGACGATTCACCACGTTGCGCTTGCGTACTGGCGGCACAAGCCAGGGCGATAACACCAGTTAATAAAACCAAGCCGAGAATCAGGATTCGTTTTTGCATATTTCTCCTATGTCAAACCGAGGTTATTTATTTAATCGTGAAGCGTGTCGGCGCAATTACCGCCCGCGCTTCAGGATTGTAATAATCATAGAGAACTGACGCCGCATTCAGCGCCTTTGTTCCATACCTTGAACGAAACTTGAAAGAAAACTTGCAGCCGCCCGCCCGCGGCCACAAATAAAAAACTACGCGATCCGGCAACACGTCGTAATGATTAATGCCCCAGCCTTCTTCTTTGACGGCGGCTTTCAGCGAAGGGCGGTCTACATCAACGCCGGGTGGCAAGCCGACCTCTGCCAGCATCATGCCGTAGCCGGAAAATCCGATGCGTTCGGCTTCAACATAACAGATAATTTCATCGCCGATTTTCGCTTCGGTTTTGTCGAAGGTGACGGCTAATCGTAAGGCACGTTTCGCTCCTGATTTGAAATTTTCCGCCTGCGTCGCCATTGACGATGACCACGGCAAATAATACGTCTCCACCGCCTGCGCCGAAGCCAGAGCCACATTTAACGGGCGTTTGATCTCAATTTTGTTTTTCTGCTGCGTTAAGAATTTCGATACATCTACGACGATTGGATTCACCAGTTGATTACTCGGTGGCATCGTGACAGAAGTTGCGCGAGCGCCATTCACAAAAATTTCAGCGCTGGATTCCGTCGTAGTTTTATTTACATCATTGACCGCAATAAACGCATCCAGCACGTTGATCGTCGCCTGCGTCGAGAGCCAAACTCCATACCGATCTTTATTGCGCAGCAACCAGAAAATCCCTTTCCCAATCGCCCCGTCGCCGCTTCCCCCATTCGCCTTGTCAGCCGACAACGCTTTAATCACGAGCGCCGTAGTCTCGATCCTTCCCGCGAGTCCCCAGCCATAAAATGGCGTGTTCGTTTCAAGCGCCCAATAATTTCCTCCGGCTTCCGACTGCGGCAATTTCCGTAGCTCCTCAACCGCCCAAATTGCGCGCTCTGCTTCGCCTGCCTGCTGCGCAGCAATCACATAATTTGCCAATGAATACGGCTCCGTGAACGACTTCAATTCTTTTTCAAGATACGTCAAAGCACGTTGCAAGTTACTCGTATATTCTTTCGACACTGCTCCGCCTGAAGTCAAAGCCCGAGCAATCAAAGCCGTGTACATTAACGAGCGTCGCGTGTCTTCTTTGGCGTTGTAATAATCATTCACGACCCAGCGACCGTCGGTGTTTTGCTTTTTATAAAGCCAATTTTCCGCTTCGACAATCACGTCGCCTTTGACATCAATCACGTTATCCGCATCGTTCAGAAAGCGCAGCGCATATGCCGTCAAAGCCAGATCAGGTTCGCCCTTGCCCCAGTACGTGAAACCTCCGCTCGTGTCACGATAGCCGAGCAAGCGGTCATAACCAGCCTGCGTATATTTTCGCGCCGTCTTTTCAATCGCGTGCTTTTCAATGCCGCTGCTTTTGAGCAGGCGCAATGCCATCACATTTGGATATGTCGAAGAAATTGTCTGCTCTCCGCAGCCGTGCGGACGCTGCAAAATTCCTTCGATGCCTTCGGTCACATGCGCCAATAAATTCGGGTATATTTTTAATTCTCCGTGTACGGAACCAGTGATTGCCTCCTTCGGTAAATTAAGTTCAAGGCTTCCATTTTCGTTGAAAACTCCGGCAGCAGTCTCAGCAATTTCTTCGCCATCAGGATGAACGTTGACCGTTTTTTCAATCGCATCGCTCGCCGCCAAAGCTATTGCCGTCACTCGTTGCTTGCCCTTATTGATTGAGGCTATCGCACGAAAATCAAAGATTTCATTGGTTGAATCATTAGCTTTAACCTCGGAGCGTTTACGGGCTGGACTGAGTAAGGTAAACCAGCTTTCAGGCTTGAACTGCACGTCGACAGTTTGTGGTTTGTCGAGATAATTTCGCAACACGACAGGCAACGAAATCTCATCACCTACTGTCAAAACTTTTGGCGGATCAAGCTCAGCAAAGAACGGCTGAAACGCGCGAATATCCTTTTCTACTGAACCAATTAATCCATCAACTGTCGAGCCAATCACCGACAACTTCCACGTCGTAATATTATCCGCGAGCTTGAATTTCAACGTAGCTTTTCCCTGCTTGTCCGTTTCAATATTCGGTTGCCAGAGCAATGTTTCAGGAAAATATTCACGGAGGCGCGGCGTGGAAATATCGGATTGCACTACGCCAGGGTTTAATTTCATGATCTGTAAAAAATTGCGTCCCTTCAGGGGAAGCTCAGTAATTTGCTTTGAGGAGATAGTTCGACTGTATTCGGCGGACTCGGTTTGCAGGCTTTCGACATTTCCAGTAACAGTAACTGTCTCCGTAACACCGCCCACTTGAAGCGAAAGATCAAGTTTGCTGATTCTCGAAGATGCAATCGTCAGGCCAACTACGACTGAACTTTTAAAACCAGCCGCATCTATTTTCACTTTATAAACACCGGGCAAAATTCCTTTGATAAAATACAGCCCTTCGCTATTTGTTTTGGCCGAATATTTCAGGTCTGACCCGTCATTTGTGACGGTGACGATAGCATTAGGAATAACCGCGCCTGAAGCGTCAGTTACTAATCCCATCAGCCCGCCTGATATTCCCGGCGACAAGGAAGAGCCGGAGCTTGCGCTTTCTTTTTTTGCAGTAGCAATTTCAATTTTCTTTTCCGGGATGGCGGATTGGCTGTCCTGCTCAGCTATGATGTGTGAAAAACTGGTGACTTCAAAATCATCCTGTGTGCCTTCGGTGTCATCTTCGCCAACGCCTCTGATGGTAGTTGTGATGTAGGTTTGTGTGACGGGAATAATTTCAGTTTTAGGTTGCGGTTTCTCGCCAAATTTTGCGTAGTCAATATTGACAGCACGGTTGGAATAAATGGATTGTGATCTGACTCGCGCATAATATTTATGCCCCAACGGATCGCGTTGCGCATCAAGGTTAACCCCGCTGCGCTCTAATGCTTCTCTGAAGGTCGCGTCGTCGCCCGGATATTTTTTGGTCGCTTTTTCGTAAGCATCCAACGCGTTGCTAATGCGATGTTGCAGGTCGCTGATGTAATCAATCGGTGCGCTCCAAACCTCAATGTCATCGGCTGGATCACTTTTTAAGCGCGCGAATTTTTGATCTTTTCCGGCTGACTTAACGATCATTCTGAAGCCGTTCCAATCCTTGCGAAAGGTAATGGAATAAGGCGTTCCCCACGCATCGCGGAGGCTGTCAAAATCTATGCCTGCGTGTTTCATTCATCTTTCAGCGCCGCTGCTTCGTGAATGTAATCTCCGGTGTGTGCCTGATAATTGGCGACGGCGCGGTTGATCGCTTCGCCGGTGAATTTGAAATACAATCGCGAAATATCCAGGGCAATAAAATCATCGTAGGTGTCAAATTTTTTATCGGCTCCAGCGCACAGCAACGCCATCTGATCCTTATCTCTATTGGTCAAAAATCCGATGTGATATGAGGTTCCCCACGGATCGCGCAAGGCTTCAGGATCAATGTTGATGCGGCGCAAAATGTTGCGTAGCGTGGCAATATCTTTGGGATAAATCGCCTTTGCAGTGTATTCACTTTCCAAAAAATTCCTGATCGGTTGTAACTGTTGGTCAAAATAAGTCCGAAAAATCATGCTTTGATTACGACCGATTTTCGA
>JANMKB010000276.1:0-2262 GCA_031371805.1 Blastocatellia bacterium
GAAGCCGTCAGAGCCTCCGCATTTCAAGCCTAAAACCAATTCACTGGCAGGCACGGGAACGCGAGCATTTTTATTGGCTTCTTCCAGCATTTCTTCGACGAATTGCAGCCCGCGTTTGATGGCGGCTTGTGTACCTCCTTCGTCCTGAATGCCAACTCTGGCGACAGGTTTCCCCTGCGCCAAATTATGTTCGCCGAGGTATTTCGTCATCAGTTGCATGTTCGTTTTTTCGCAACCGAGATCAATCAGGACGACGCCGCCGACGTTTGGATGATCCGCGTAATTCGCCAGCGAACGCATGAGAATTTCTACTGTCGAGCCGTCATTGCAGCCGCAGCCTTTGTTGTGTGGAATCGCAGTGACGCCGCTAACGTTGGGATATTTTTGTTCGTTCCAGAGCGTGTATTCCGCAATCGTCGAAATCTGCAAAGCTTCATGTGAAGAACACATCGAAGTGGGCACAATCAAAATCCAGTTGCGCGTCCCGACCCGACCATCGGGACGACGAAAGCCCCTAAAAGTCGAGAGTTCCAGTTCATCAAAATAAGTTGGCGGGGGAGTATGTAAATCTTCAGAAATTTCGCGGACAATCGGCACGTCATTCGACATGTTATGCGGCGTGATCGGATCGCCTTCGTTGATGCCCAGCGAAGTGCCGATGGGATGACCGTATTGGCGGACAAATTCTCCGGCGGGAATTTCTCTGGTAGCGAAGCGATGACCTGGATTTACATCACCTGTGATTGTGATGATTTTTCCGTTGAGGTCTAATTTTTCTCTGGTCGAGACAGGAGTTTTGACGATGGCTAAATTGTCGAGATCACTCACGACAATCGCGTAGTCTTTCAATAATTCAATACTCATTCATTCTCCAACAAAGCTAAATTTTTGTCAGTCTTTGCTGACTTTATTGTGTGATGTCTTTCAAAAATTGATTATACAACGCTTCCGTTTTTTCTTTGTCGAGCTTGCCGGAGTTGATGATGATGCGGAAGCGCAACGTGATTTTTTGCCCCGGTTCCAGAGTATAATTCAAAGTCGTTTTGCCTTTGGTAAATTCTTTGGCTCCGAATGGGTTGGCGGCGAACAGCCCATAGCCACGTGCGTGCCAATACGTCGGATACGTTGGATTGTTTGGATGATCGAAGATGCCAAGTACAATGTCTTCGCCTTTGATATTGCCGCTCAACGTCATCCATTTGGCGCGTGTTCCCCACGCATCTTTTTCGCCCATTTTGCCTTCGCTGCTCAGGTATTTGCCGTCTACTCCGGTGTTGTCCAGGGTCGGGACGGTAGTGGGAACACCATTCGCGTCAGTGAAAATGTCAGGTTTGGTCGAAGGTTCTTCCAGTTGACGAGCGACGCGGATGCCGAGTGCGCCTTCTTTGCTGTCATCGAAGACTACTTTTTTGTCCTGCGCGGTCAGCGTAATCACGCGATCCACGATGCGCAATCCGGGCGCTGAGCGGAAAAACATTTGCTCGTCCTGCTGCATAATTTTTGCGCCACCCGGCATGATCCAATCCATGACTAAGTTGACCGAAGCCGAGTTTGGCCCGTTCTTAATATTGCTGAAGGAGCGATGTTTGATGACGCCCATTTTGCTGGCGTCATATTGCGTTTTGATGGAATCAGGCGGCGTGTTCCAGAAATCTACACCGTTGATGCTGCCATAATTGAACCACGAAGAAACGTGATGCGGATGGTCAGTGCGTTCGCCTGCGACTTTGACCAATGGATAGCTGCGTGTGACGACTGTCCCTTTGGCGGTTTTGAGCGGATAGATGATTGGTTTCTTTTGATCGTCCCAAAAACAATACGAAGTGAACAAATCGCCGTCTACATAAACGTCAAGTTGTTTGGCGGTTTTTGACTCGACAATTTTGACACCTTTGCCGCCTGCGAAAGTGGCGGGTGCGAGAATCAGGATTAAAATTAATGCGAATAAAATAGTGTGTTTCATTGGGGATTCCTTGAACATTGAGAATAAATGAGGGACAAATTTTTGATTCATCCCTCATCCTTCTGAGGTCATACTTACGCAGTGACTACTTCTTGTTTGCTTTCGTCGAATGTAACTTTTTTGCCAGTTTTAATGGCAGCAATTGTCATACACAGCGCAACAGAATGATCGTACGCGGCCTGAATATCGGCATTCGTTTTTTTGCTTCGTGACCGAACGCATTCCATCCAATTTTTGACGTGCGCGACGGTTTGTTTGTCTACGCCGGTGTTCGCGGCGGTTTCTAATCCACCTTCATC
>JANMKB010000358.1:0-8588 GCA_031371805.1 Blastocatellia bacterium
TCCGAAAACCGGCTTTGGCGTACCCCTTGAAAAGTGGTTGCGCGGAGAATTGCGGGAGTGGGCGGAAGACCTGATAGCTGAAGACAAATTGCGCCGCGAAGGTTTTTTCAATGTCGCTTTGGTGCGCACCAGATGGCAGGAACATTTGTCGGGACAACGCAACTGGCAATATTATTTATGGCCTGTTTTGATGTTTCAAGCGTGGCTGGCGGAACAATAAGTTATAGCTTTAAGCATTTCTCATCCACGAACCTACACGAAGGGACACGAAGATGCGACGGGGGGAGTGGGCGACAGGGTGACAGGGCGAGCAGGTTCATTCGTGCGCTGTTTCACCCTTTCGCCGTTTCCGCGCTCCTTCACACTGCTTCGTGCTGCTTTGTGTGGCTTCGTGGAAAAAAAATTTTGCATACGATAGAACAAAATGAACGAAAATATTGATGCCCAAACAGTTGACGGATTTGGGAAAGAATGGAGCAGCTTTGACCAGAGTACGCTGAGTGAATGGGAAGCGGGCTATCTCTTCGATGGCTATTTTAGAATTTTCCCCTGGGCGCAATTATCGGCGGGAGCAGTCGGTTTCGACCTGGGCTGTGGTAGTGGCAGGTGGGCCAAACGAGTAGCTCCGCGTGTTGGTCGTTTGCATTGTATTGATGCCAGCCAGGAGGCTTTAAGCGTCGCGCAACGAAATTTGCAGACGCTCCCCAATTGCGTTTTTCATCTGGCCTCGGTGGATCAAATTCCCTTGGACGACAATTCCGCCGACTTCGGATATTCACTGGGAGTTTTGCATCACATCCCGGATACAGGAGCAGGAATTACGTCCTGCGTTGCCAAACTTAAACCGGGTGCGCCCTTTCTGTTGTACCTCTACTATGCCTTTGATAATCGTCCGGTTTGGTTCCGGCTCCTCTGGAAAATCAGCGATGTGATCAGGAAGTTTATTTCCGGGCTACCTTATAGGCTGAGAAATCTTATGAGCCAGATTATTGCAGCCGTTATTTATTATCCGCTCGCCAGATTTTCGTTATTACTGGAAAAGATGGGGCTGAAAAAAATTGAGAATCTGCCGCTGGCTCCTTACCGTCATCGTAGTTTTTATTCAATGAGGACAGATGCACTGGATCGGTTTGGGACGCGCCTGGAACACAGATTTACGGCCCCGGAAATTAAAATGATGATGGAAAAAGCCGGATTAGAGCGCATCACTTTTAGTCCGGAAGTTCCTTACTGGTGTGCGGTTGGATATAAAGTGTCCTGATAAGTGTAGATTAGCGTGATGACCGAACCTGAAGCGGATTTCAAATCAGTGTATGAGCATTCAGACCCCGTCGCTCCGGGGACTGTACCGCGAGTGGTGAGCGGGTTTGCCATTCCCGCAAACCCGCCTGAGCGCGCTGCTCTGGCCCTGCCGCATACCAATCAGCCGCCCCGCATTCTTTATTTGATTCCCAATGACTGGTATTTCTGGACGCATCGTTTGCATCTGGCTCAGGCGGCGCGTGATGCCGGTTACGAGGTGACAATCGCTACTCTGCCTGGCGAATATGTTGAGCGGATCAAAGCTGAGGGCTTTATTTTTCATCCCCTGAAATTGCAGCGCCTGAATGCCACACCGTGGACGGAAATCAAAACCATCGCCGATATTGTTTCACTTCATCGTCGGGTGCGTCCTGACATTGTTCATCAGGTGACTTTACGCGTCGTTTTTTACGGTTCGATTGCGGCGAAGATAACTCGGATTCCGACCGTCAATGCAATCACCGGCCTGGGTTATTTATTCATTGCCAATGGGCTGAAAGAGCGTGTCCTGCGCAGTCTCTTAGCTTTGGTCTTTCGCTTTTTTTTAAAAGACCATAACGTTACGATCTTTCAAAACGAAGATGATCGGGGCGCTTTCCTGCAACGAAAAATCGTCAGGAAGAAGCAGACAGTTCTCATTGCGGGAGCCGGAGTTAATACACAGGAATTTACCCCTGCGCCAGAACCTGAAGGCTTACTGACAGTTCTGCTGACGGCGCGGATGCTGCGCGATAAAGGGATTGTAGAATTAGTCGAAGCCAGCCGCATTTTGAAACAGCGCGGTAATATTTTGCGTGTTGTTTTAGCCGGGATGCTTGACCCCGGAAATCCAACGGCGATTACTGAACAGGAAATTAACAAGTGGCAGGCTGAAGGCTTAGTCGAATGGGTCGGTCATCAAGTTAATGTTGCGCAAAGATTGGCGGAATGCCATATCGTTTGTTTACCATCTTATCGTGAAGGCTTACCGCTTTCGTTGCTTGAAGCGGCGGCGGCTGGGCGTCCCATTGTGACAACCAACGTGCCGGGCTGTCGGGAGATTGTGCGTGATGGGTGGAACGGTTTGTTAGTTCCTGCAAAGGATGCGTTAACATTGGCAGACGCCTTGCAACAATTGCTTCAGGATGCCGAATTGCGGCAACAGTTTGGTGCCAATGGGCGCCAGTTAGCCCTGGAAAAATTTACGCAGGAAACGGTCATTCAGCAAACAATGAAAGTTTATCAATCATTGCTTCAGGCTTGATTCGGGACCAGATAATTTAGCGGGGCAATCGTTTTTTTTTGCACAATAATAATTAGCGATGAAGACGGACAACCACAAAATTGATTTTGGCGGGCTGGTTTTTTCAATTGATTTTGAATTGCATTGGGGCGTGCGGGATTTACAGCGATCCAATGGCAGCTATCAGGAAAATTTGCTGGGTGAAAGAAAAGCTGTCCCTGAAATGTTGAAATTATTCAGGGAGTTCGGGCTTGCTGCAACGTGGGCTACGGTCGGGTTTTTGTTCGCACATTCGCGGGATGAACTGGAACATTATGCGCCGACCCTGCGACCTGAATACGATGAGCAAACTTTATCTCCATACCACGAACGAGTTGGCAATAATGAGCAGGATGATCCGCTTCACTACGCACCAACTCTCATCAAACAAATTCTTGCCACTCCGCGCCAGGAAATTGGAACGCATACTTACTCACATTATTACTGTTTGGAATCAGGTCAAACGAAAGAAACATTTTGTGCTGACATCCAAAGTGCGCGACAAATTGCCAGGAATTACGGTGTCAATCTTTCGTCTCTTGTGTTTCCCCGTAATCAGGTAAATCACGAATATCTCCAGTCGTTAGTGGAAGCTGAAATCATTGCTTATCGCGGCACTGAGAAAAAATGGATGTATCGTGAAATGACAGGCAGTATTCATCCACCCCACGTGCGAGGCGGAAGAATTGTCGATACTTACTTAAATCTTTCGGGGCAGAATTTAACTTCGTGGGGTGAAGTTGTCGAACCAACAGGGATTTGTAATATTCCGTCCAGCCGCTTTCTTCGTCCGGTGAGTACTGCATTGCCACAGTTGGAATCGTTACGATTACGACGTATTTTGCAAGCGATGCGGGAAGCCGCCACAACAAAAAAAATAATTCATCTTTGGACGCACGCGCATAATCTGGGAGTCAACATGAGCGCGAACCTGGCCTTCCTGCGGGCGATTTGTGACGAGTACAAAAACTTACACAATCGTTATGGAATGCGTTCATTAACAATGCGCGAAACTGCTTTATTGGCGCGGGGAGAGGCTTAGTTGTCGCGCCTTGTTTTATTGGCAACGGAAGGGGTTTCAACGAATGTTGTCTATCATGCCCTGGAGCGCGAATTTACCTCCGTTGAGGTCATTATTGAGGATCACGTCCCACGTTATCAGCACCTGAAACGGCGCGTCAAAAAACTGGGAATTGTAACTGTCATTGGACAAATCCTGTTCATGTTGTTGATTGAGCGACCGCAGAGAAAAGCAAGCGCCAGACGGATAGAACAAATAACAAAACAGTTTAGTTTGCAGGTGATTCCTCTCGCTGGAAAGGTCACACGCGTCGTTTCCGTCAACTCGGAAGAAGCCCGAAGTTTGCTCAAACAACTCAACCCGGATTTAGTAATTATTAACGGGACGCGCATTCTGGCCAAAGAAACACTGGCTTGTATTGCAGTTCCGATTATCAATATGCACTCAGGTATCACACCTGCCTATCGCGGAGTCCATGGAGGTTATTGGGCGTTAGCCGAAGGCCACCCGGAATTAGTTGGCACAACTGTGCATTTTGTAGATAAGGGAATTGATACGGGTAAGATTATCAGGCAGGTAACAACTCAGGTGACGGAAGAAGATTCATTTGTTACCTACCCGCTTTTACAGTTGGGAGTTGGCGTGCCGGCCTTAGTCGAATCCGCTCGTGCAATATTGGCGGGAACTGTAGCCCTGCAAAATCCCCTCTCCGCGCTTCCTTCAAAGCTCTATTCGCATCCCACGCTTTGGCGTTATCTGGTCAATCGAATGACCAAAAAAGTTAAGTAAGTTCGCGCAAAACCACGCGTGCCGGGCCACCATCGCCGCCTTTGATTTTCAGCGGTAAGCAAATCAGTTCGTACTCACCGTCTGCAACTTCACTCAGGTTCAAGCCCTCAATAATTATGACGTTATTGCGCAACAACGTGTAATGCGTGGCTGGCGCGTCAAAATTAAATTTCTCAACCGAGAGATAATCAATCCCTACCAGTTTTACGCCTGACTCGACCAGCATTTTTGCGGCCTCAGCTTCGATGTAAACGAAGTTCTGGTCGAATTCTTTTTCGCCTCTTTGCCACAATTTGGAATTGCGTGTTTTGAAAAGCACACGCTCGACTCCGGCTAAATTTGCGCTGGCAATTGTAGCCGCATCAATCGCGTCAACTGCTCCGGCGTCAACCACTCGTGCTGGGCCGATTAATACGTCCAGCGACAATTGATCAAGTGTGATTCCGCCGGCGACAAAATGCGAGGGCGGGTCAACATGCGTGCCTGTATGCGAGCCAAAACTAAGCTGCGAAACCGTGCAAATATCGCCGTGTTCCAGACACGAAAGCTGCTTAATTTGAAAAGCAGGATCGCCGGGATAGACAGGGACTTCCGGTGCGAGCGGAACGGTGACATCGTAAATTTTCATGACAATTAACGAGTTGATTTCGCGGGTAAATTTACTACGCGGTCGCCACCCAGTCCATGAACTATCACCCGGCGAATTGCGCCAGTTGGATCAGGGACGGTGGTGGTGACGGTTGGATGCGAAGCGACCCTGGCCGCACGTCCTTCCGGCGGAGTTCCTTTGACCCAAACCTCCAGCGTCTCACGATTAATTTGTTGTTCCGTTTTGACGCGCCAGCCGCTGGTGGTGGTTTCCGCCGTCGCCACAACCATGATTGACCCGCCGGAAATTCTCTCAGCTTGTAAAAAACTCAGCTTTAGAAGTTGCGGCTCCAGAGGCGGCGGCGGTTGATAAGGAACAGGTTGTTGATTACCACCTCCATTATTATTGGCAGGGACGTTATTTGGTGCGCCTGGATAAGAGGGAGTAGTGGGGCGTGGAGTCATAGAACCATGTTGATTTAAATCCAGCGGTTCAATCAGTTCGACACCAATTAAGGTTCCCGGCTCGACCACTGCTTCTTTGCCTTTGGCGAGCAGGACTGCCACGACTCCAACGGCAACGCCTACGCCTGCGCCCAGGGCTGCGCCTCCCGCAATGGCGCCAATCACCGCACCTGCCGCTACTCCGCCGCCAATAAAGACAGTATTACGCTTTACCGGACTGCCGCCGCCGATGATCCCTTCTTCATCAACTTTAAGTTTTTTACGCTCGCTCGCATCGGCGCTGGTCAGGATTCCTCTGATTGGTAATTCGCGCCCGTTCGGCATAATCATTTTATCAAAAGTGATTTCGATCAAGCCTGACCGCCGCCGCATTTGCGCGGGTGAAACTTCGCTGATGTGACCGATGACCAGCAAATTAGCCGGCAAAACCATATTGCCTGCTTCATCTGTCATGGCTTCATCAATACGCGTCTGGAAACGGTCACTCGCATGATTTTTACCGGAATCAAGTCTGGTTTCCATGCGCAAAACCAGCACATAGCCTCTGGGCAAAATTCGCGCACCGGGAGCAATTTGGACATCGTTTGTTTCACTGGCGCGGCGCGGACGTTTTTGTTGCGCCAGCGCGGAAAGCGTGAAAGTGTTGATAATAATTGTAATTATTGAAAGTATGCTCAGCAAAGTTTTCAGTCTTTGTTTCATCCGTAATTTTCCTTCAATCAAAATATTTTTCGCATAGCTTTTTGAATGCTTTTTGTAAGGGCGGGACATGCTCGGTTTTGAGCGTGACCAACCCCAGTTCCCAATGATCTTTGAATCCTCGAACAGGCAGCGCATTTAGTTTACCAGCCTTAACCTCATCACGCACGGAAGAACGCGGCACAATGCTTACTCCCAAGCCATGTTCGACCATTCGTTTGATCGAAGTCATACTGCCAAGCTCCATCGTGACCTCCGGGCGCACACCGGATTTTTCAAAAAATAAATCTATCAAACGACGCGTGTTGCCGCCCTGCTCGCCCAGGATCAGGGGTTCCATCGCCAATTGTTTGGGGCTGATATTTCTTTGGTGCGCGAGCGGATGCGAAGGTTGCACGATGGCAACCAGACGATCACGTTGTAAAACCTCAGCGCGGATATCAGAAGCCTCGACCGGCAGGGAAACCAGGCCAATATCCAAATCATTCTGCAAAATTTGCGCGACGATTTCGGTGCTGGTGGCACGTCGCATCGTGACTTGTGCCGCTGGATAATTTTTTTTCAGCTCCGCCAGAATGGTTGGGAGCTGGTCGTTGCTGGCCATCGTCGAAGCCGTCCCAATCCGCAACCTGCCGTGTTCTGCGCTGCCTAATTCATTCAGCGCCAGCAGAGCTTCATCGTGCGCCTGTAATAATTTTTCAGCGCGCCCCACTAAAATTTCACCAGCTTCGGTAAGGAAAACTTTTTTGTTGACGCGCGCAAACAGCGGGACGCCAATTTCCGTCTCAAGCAATTTGATTTGGGCGCTGACAGCAGCCTGCGTCAGATGTACACGTTCAGCCGCACGCGTAAAATTGCTCGTTTCGGCAATCGCTAAAAATGTTTTCAGTTGGCGAAATTCCATGTGGCAAGCATTGATAATTTTTTTCTATCGTTATCATCAGAACTTTTAGTTTTATTTATCATTGGGTGAAGCTTATCATAACTTTACCCTGGGCTAAAAAAAGTAAGCCTGCCTAGCATCAGTGGGAAAGCTCAACTGCCCTTAAATTCCGAGCTTGATGCAACAGGTTGAAAATGACCGGGAGGAATAAATGTTATGCTCCACCTCACTGAAGTTTTAGATTCGGTGGTCAGAAATTTGGCGGAAGCACGGAAAGATTCGCAGTACTGGCTGGGTGTTGATGGCGGTGGGACAAATACCAGAGCGATGATCTTTCGTGTGCCTGCCGATCCTGACCTTGATTTGACCGATTACCTGGTTGGCGAAGGCCATGCCACTGCTGCTAATTTTCACCGTGTCGGTGTTGCGTCGGCAGTTCAGGCCATTGAATCCGCCATCACGCACGCTTGCGCTCAAGCCGGAATTAACCTCTCGCAAATCACCGCCGCCTGCATTGGACTTGCCGGAGTTTCGCATCCCGACAATCATCGCAAAATGTCTGAAGCGATTGCCGCAGCGCTGCCAGCGCTTGATTTCCAACTTGAAATTGATGCTCGCATTGCGCTTGCCGGAGCCACCGCAGGCAAGCCCGGCATTGTTATTATAGCTGGCACGGGATCAATTGCTTACGGCGTAAACCACGACGGCGAAGTTGCGCGTGCGGGTGGCTGGGGGCCGACACTTGGCGATGAAGGCAGCGGCACATATATCGGTCGTCGCGCGCTTGAAGCAGTAATGACAGCCTACGATCACCGCACACACGAAGACACGTTATTGACAGAAAAAATTTGTCGTCATTTCGGGGTGAGTACTCCGCCCGAATTGCCTGCCGTAATTTATATTCCGAACAACAATGCAATGGGCGAAATTGCGCAGCTTGCCAAAGAAGTTGTGGAAGCCGCGCACGAAGGTGATACCACCGCAATTGAAATTCTGAAGGATGCCGCGTACGAATTAGCGCGTGCGATTAAAGCGGTCACGCAGCAGTTGGAAATGTCGCAGGAACGTTTTCATATCGGTTATGTCGGAGGAGTTTTTGCCGCTGGAGAATTAATTCTCGCGCCGCTGCGAGCAGAGGTTGCCGAGTTTGCGCCACAAGCCACAATCACGGCTCCTTTGCATCCGCCTGTTATCGGTGCAGCGAAAATGGCTCTGGAAAATTACGTGAAGACACAACGCGATTTATTAGTCGGACAGCAAATGATGAAGCAGGAAAATTTGCTCAGCAGGTGATTTGGTTTATGACCACAACTGAACAATCCAATCCAAACACTTCAGAAATTGATCGCCTGCCGATGCTGGAAGCGTTGCGCATTATCAACGCCGAAGACAAAAAAGTTGCTGTAGCAATTGAGCAGGTTTTGCCTGCGATTGCCACCGCGATTGATGGCATCGTCGAACGCCTGCAACGCGGCGGACGATTGCTGTACATCGGCACAGGCACGAGCGGACGTTTGGGCGTACTCGACGCTTCGGAATGTCCGCCGACGTTTGGCGTATCGCCGGAACTGGTGCAGGGA
>JANMKB010000394.1:0-10298 GCA_031371805.1 Blastocatellia bacterium
CAAAACTATCGTGACCGATGATGAGGTTTATCAGGCAGCCGTCGCACTCGGTGTGGCACTGGGAAAAACCGTCGTGCAGGCGAGTGACAAAACGGGATTCATCGTCAATCGCCTGCTGGTGCCTTATCTGCTTGATGCAATTCGCACTTTTGAAGAAGGCCTCGCCTCAATTGCCGACATTGATAACGCCATGAAACTTGGTTGCGGTCATCCGATGGGGCCATTAACACTGGCTGATTTCGTCGGGCTTGATACGCTGTGCTATATTGCGGAAATAATGTTCCAGGAATTTCGTGAAAAAAGATTTGCGCCGCCGCCGTTGCTGAAGAGAATGGTGCAGGTCGGAATGCTCGGACGCAAAGCAGGACGTGGCTTTTATGATTATCGCGATCCGAAAAATCCAGCCCCAATGAAGCTGCTATGATCATCGCGGAGATACACAATTGACCAAAGTTAGCCCGAACTTATTTTTCCTCTGTCTGTTCATTTTTTCGTCATACTCGTTCGCGCAAATTTCTTCGCAACCAACTGTCAAATTGGAAACTGCAGTCGAAACTGCATTGCGCAATTACCCGGCGATTCGCGCCGCCCAAGCCAACGCGCAATCCGCCGAAGCGAATATTGATTTAGCCAAAATTGCGCTCCAACCAAAAGTAGATTTTATCTGGCAGCAAAATTTCGCCAGCCGTAATAATGTGTTTGGATTGTTGTTACCACAGGCGACGATCCCTGCGATTTCAGGACCTGCGCTTGGTACTGGCGGATTCGCCTCGGTCTTTGGTTCTGCCACTGGAATTTTAGTTTCGTGGGAGCCGTTCGATTTTGGACAACGCAAAACAAACATAGATTTGGCGCGTGCCACAACGACTCAGGCCACAGCAATCATCGCCGTCACAAAACTTGATGTTGCTGCGACTGCGGCAGACGCCTACCTTGCCGTCATCGCTTCGGATCAGGCTGTGATTGCCGTGCAAGCCAATGTCGAACGCATGGAAATATTTTCTAAAGCTGTTCACGTGCTGGTTGATAATC
Organism: Blastocatellia bacterium; assembly: GCA_031371805.1. Classification (GTDB taxonomy): domain Bacteria; phylum Acidobacteriota; class Blastocatellia; order RBC074; family RBC074; genus JAFDVL01. The sequence continues at coordinate 1,033 of JANMKB010000394.1, forward strand.
AATTACGCCCCGGAGCCGATGCTTCGCGGATTGATGCTGAATTGGCAGTCGCACGAAATAACGTAATTCAAGCTGAACAAACGGCAGCGTTAGCGCGGACGACTTTAGCCGAAGCCATTGGACAGGCGGGAACTACTATTAACATTGAGCCAAATCAATTTCTTGAATTACCGCCAAACTTAATTACTCCTGTTGCTGATTTCGCCCGGCATCCATTAGCGATTGCGCAACAATCTGCCTTCGATGTTATTCGCGCCCGGCAAACAATTTTAGAGAAAAGCTATTATCCAAAATTCAATTGGCAATCGGCACTCTTCGCACGCGGGAGCGGAGCCTTAACCGATGGGCGTTTGAAATATTCACGTGGGTTTTACCCTGACACCGCGAACTGGGCGACGGGATTGTCGCTCAGTTTTTCGCCGACTGAAATTTTTAGTATCCGTGCCAAAAAGAAAATCGAAAATTTCAATTATGTGGCGGAGCAGGCTCGCTACGATCAGACGATTCAAAAATTAAAATTGCAGGATTCACGCGCCAAAGTGTATCTGGATTCGGCTCGCAAACTGGTAGCGAATACGCCGCTGCAATTGAAAGCCGCGCAGGAGACTGAACTCAGGATCCGTGCCCGCTATCAGGCTGAACTCGCTACGATCACTGAAGTCGCAGAGGCGCAACGCTTACTCGCGCAAGCTGAAGTTGATAATGCGTTGGCGAAACTAAGCGTCTGGCGTGCATTACTAGCGCAGGCCAAAGCGAATGGCGAGTTGAAATCATTTTTGGCATTCCTGAAATAATGGGTGGTCGGTGAACAATGGTCGGTTGTATGGATAAAAATTAACCGCCCACTGTCCACTTTCATAAATTATGTGGCTTATCAACACAGCTCTACGTCGTCCCATCACCATCATCGTAGCCGTTATCGGCATCGCGCTGCTGTCTGCTCTCAGCCTTTCGCGCATGTCAGTTGACACGTTTCCGAATCTCAATTTGCCTGTCGTTTACGTTGCGCAACCTTATGGCGGGATGGATCCGCAGCAGATGGAAAGCTTTCTCGTCAATTATTACGAATACCATTTTCTCTATGTTTCAGGCGTCGAACACGTCGAATCGAAATCAATTCAAGGCGCAGGACTGGTCAAGATTTTCTTTCATCCCGGCACGGATATGAGTCAGGCACTCTCGCAGGTCGTGTCGTATGTCGAACGCTCCAGAGCTTTCATGCCGCCGGGAACAGTCGCTCCGTTTGTCGTGCGATATGACGCAGGCAGCGTGCCAGTTGGCTATTTAACTTTCACTTCTGAGACGCGAGATTTAGGCGAAATTTCTGACCTCGCATTATTTCGGATTCGTCCGGTATTTTCGACATTACCCGGAGTTTCTGCGCCGCCGCCCTTCGGGGGAAATCAGCGTACTGTCATTGTCCGCGTTGATCCCGACAAGCTGCGCGAATATCAAATGTCGGCGGAAGAAGTCGTCAAAGCCGTCGCGTCCGGCAATACAATTTTGCCCGCCGGAAATGTGCGAATGGGCGATTTGCAACGACTCGCGCCAATCAATTCCGTTGTTTCAAATCCACAGGAATTAGCTGCACTACCAATCCGTTCCGGCAATGGCCCAACAGTTTTTGTGCGCGATGTCGGACGCGTAGAATTAGGCTCTGACATTTTGACGGGCTATGGTCTCATCAACGAACGGCGGACGGTTTATATTCCTGTCACGAAGCGCGCCGAGGCGTCAACATTGGATGTCGTCAATCGCGTCAAATCCGAAGTACCGAATTTTCAGAAGCTGATTCCTGATGACATCAAAGTTGGATTTGAATTTGATCAATCGCAATACGTCAAAAATTCGGTGCGTGGCCTGGCGTTGGAAGGCGCACTCGGAGCCATCCTGACAGGTTTAATGGTGCTGTTATTTTTGCGCGATTTTCGCAGCGCATTAATTGTCGTCATCACGATCCCGATTGCTTTGCTCGCAGCATTGGTTGGATTGTGGCTCGCCGGACAAACTATCAACATTATGACGCTCGGCGGACTCGCGCTCGCCATCGGAATCCTTGTAGACGAGTCCACCGTCGCCATCGAAAATATTCACACGCATCTTTCACGCGGCGAACCCAAAGCGCAGGCAGTGCTGGACGCTACACGCGAAACGATCACGCCGCGATTGTTGGCGATGCTGTCAATTTTAGCCGTGTTCGTACCGTCATTTTTGATGGTCGGCGTATCGCGTTCTTTGTTTATTCCGCTTTCGCTCGCGGTCGGGTTTGCGATGCTGGCATCGTATTTTTTGTCGAATACGCTGGTGCCGATTTTGGCAGTTTGGTGGTTGAAGGAAGAGCGTTCAGAGTATCGCCTTCAGGCGAATGAACGCACGAATACTCCGCCTGAAGGCGGTACTCTGAACGTGATTGAATCTTTGATGAAAATGCGTTGGGTTGTGCTTTGTTGTTACATCCTCATCGCCTCGCTAACACTTGTCTTTATTGGTCGAAAGCTTGGTGCTGACATTTTCCCGAACGTAGATATAGGATCATTTTCTCTTCGCCTGCGAGCGCCATCAGGCACACGCGTTGAGCGCACTGAAGTCATCGCACTCAACGTTTTGAAAAGTATTCGAGAAGAGGCTAAAGGCCAGGTTGAAATTACGATTAGCTACGTCGGCACTCAACCCGCCAGCTTTCCTGTAAACACAATTCATCAATGGACAAGTGGCCCGCACGAAGCGATTTTACTGGTCAAATTGAAATCCGGCTCCGGCATTCATCTGAACGAATTCAAAGAACGGCTGCGCGAAAAATTGCCGAAGATTGCACCTAACACTTCGCTGTCATTTGAAGCGGGCGACATCGTGACGCAGGTCATGAATTTTGGTGCGCCGACTCCGATTGAAGTTGCGTTAAGTGGCGCGAACCTGACAGCGAATCGCGGCTTCGCCGACAAAGTTTTAGCCGAGATGAAAAAAATTTCGACGTTGCGCGATTTACAATTCGCGCAGCCGTTGGATTACCCAACCGTCAACATTAATATTGACCGCGAACGCGCCGGACAAATGGGACTTACTGTAGATCAAATCGGACGTTCAATGGTCGCCGCAACTTCTTCCAGCCGTTTTACGCAGCCGAATTACTGGCGCGATCCGGCGAGTGGCGTGGCTTATCAGGTGCAGGTCGAAGTTCCCCAATCACGAATGTCGTCCATCGAAGACATTCAGGGCATTCCCGTCAACAACAGTAAAGGCGCATCAACATTGCTCGGAGATGTAGCGAGCATTAATTTCGGTTCGATGCAGGGGGAATATGATCGTTATAATCAGGCGCGGATGCTGACGATCACAGGAAATATTCAGGGCGCAGATTTGGGCAGCGTGTCCGCCACTATCAACGAAGCCATCAAACGCGCCGGAGAAATTCCCAAAGGCGTCAGCGTCAACGTGCGCGGCCAGGTTCCGGCGATGCAATCTACGCTGACGAGTTTAGGAACTGGCTTACTATTAGCCATCGTCGCGATTTTTCTGTTACTTGCAGGTTATTTTCAATCCATCAGAATTGCATTGATTACCGTCGCTGCTGTCCCTGCTGTTTTATCAGGAGTAGTAATTGCGCTGTGGATCACAGGCACTACGCTAAATGTACAATCTTTTATGGGCGGAATTATGGCGATTGGAGTCTCAACTGCCAACGCAATTTTGCTGGTCACGTTCGCCGAACAAGCACGTCAGAAATCGCAGGATTCAGTCGCCGCCGCGATGGAAGCCGCGAGGACTCGACTGCGCCCAATATTAATGACGACGTTTGCGATGGTTGCCGGAATGATCCCGATGGCGCTTGCGTTAGGCGAAGGCGGCGAACAGACTGCACCACTTGGTCGCGCCGTGATTGGTGGACTGATTGCTTCGACGATTGCAGTATTGTTTATTTTGCCTTTGATTTTTGCGATGTCGCAACGCAAGGCAAGTAAGAACTCAGCATCGTTGCATCCAGAGGAATTTTAGGAGGGTGAACAAATGAATGAAAAACCAAGTCCTATCGTACAGAAATCTTATCAGTTTGCTTTGCGCATCGTGAAGCTCTACAAATTCCTGTCTCAAGAGAAGCACGAATATGTGCTGAGTAAAGAAGTATTGACGAATGGCACAGCCATTGGCGCTCACGTAAAAGCAGCACAGGAAGCCGATTCAAGAGCTGGCTTTGTTCACGAAATGAGTAATGCGCTACAACGTACTGTCAAAACAGAGTATTGGTTAGAGCTTTTGCGTGAAGCAGAATATCTTGACGAAAAAAACTTTTTTGCAATCCACCATGACTGGCTTGAAATAAAAAAATTATTAGTCGCCATCGTCAAATCGTCGAGAGGTCAACAGTAATCACAAATGACACTCTCAATTTTCAACTATCCACTCTCAACTTTTTTGTCGGAAATAATTGGGCTACAAAAGAGTGGAGAATGCAGAGTTGAGAATTGAGAGTGGTTGTTTTCGAGAATTATTCAATGACTCAGAAAAAATTATTATTTATTTTCCTGGTAGGAATGGCTTTCTTTGCTGCCTGCAATAAAGTCCCCCAGTCCCCGCCTACTGCGGCTGCAGCTCAACAAATTCCCACTGTCACAGTCACCAATGTGATGTCGCAGGAACTCTCGCGCAACCTGAAACTGCCAGGAGAATTGCAGCCTTTTCAGGATGTGCAATTGTCTCCGAAAATACAGGGCTTCATCTCGTGGATTGGCGTAGATCGTGGCTCGGAGGTCAAAGCCGGGCAGGTTTTAGTGCGATTGTCAGCACCGGAATTTGCCGCGCAACAAGGCGAAGCCGAAGCGAAAACGAAAGTCTCTACCGCACAAAAAATCGAAGCTGAATCCCGCATCAATTCGATTCGCGCTCAACGCCTCGAAGCTGAAGCGAAACTAGCGGCATCGTCGGCAACTTACAATCGCTTGAAAAATGCGGCGGCGACTCCAGGCGTGATTTCAGGCAATGAACTCGAAAATGCGCAACGTTCTGTCGAAGCGGATCAGGCGCGTGTCCAATTTTACAAAGAGTCTGAAAAATCATTGGCGGCGCAGGTAAATGCGTTGGCTGAAGGCGAAAAAGTAACGCGGGCTTCGGTCAAAACTGTGCAGGTCAATCAGGGATATTTGCAGATCACCGCACCGTTCACGGGGACGATTACAGAACGATTCGCGCACCCCGGAGCTTTAGGCGGAATGACGCAACCAATCTTGCGGCTACAACAAATTACACGATTAAGATTAATTGTCGCAGTCCCTGAAGCTGAACTCGCAGGTGTAGCAAAAGGCACGAGCATAGAGTTCACCGTGCCTGCTTTTCCTGGTGAAATATTCAAAGGCGTGATTGCACGGATTGGAAATTCGGTTGATCCTAAAACGCGCTCAATGCCCGTCGAACTTGATGTCAACAACGTCAATCGGAAATTAGCTCCTGGCATGTTTCCTCAGATTATCTGGCCTTCGCATCGCCCACGACCATCGTTGTTTGTGCCGTTATCTGCCGTCGCTTCCACCACAGAAAAAACTTTTGTGATTCGCATCAAGGACGATTTGACCGAATGGGTAGACGTGAAGCGCGGGACTTCGATCAATAAAGATGGCAAAGATTTAGTTGAGGTCTTCGGTGATCTTACCGAAGGCGATGCAATCGCAGTGCGTGGCACTGATGAGTTACGCGCCGAAACCAAAGTAATCAGCAAAGCTGCCGCTCCGGCAAAATAAAAAAGGACAGGCAATTAAGACCTGTCCTTTGTGCGATGCAAAATCTTACTTCTGGTTAATTACGGGAAGCTGAGAAAAAGCGTACCAGATACCAAAACAACAAAGCTACGGAAGCGAACAATGCTAATGAAGCAGCGACGTGTTGATCAGTGCGATAATGATGCAGGACGTTAGAGGTTTGATACATAATCGAACCCGCTGCGAAAATGATCATCGCCGCTGAAAAGAGCATCCCTAAAGTAAATCCGAATAAGGCGCTGACGACAATAATTCCCAGGGCAATGAATCCGCCGATAGTCAGAATCCGGCCCATCCAGGATAAATCTTTTTTCGAGATAAATACCGACGCCGTGAGGCCGGAGAACAGAAACAGTGACAGGATTCCCGCTGTCGGAATGACGTTTTGCGAAGTCATCATTGACGCGATCAATAATAACGGCGCGAAAATAATTGCCTCGGCGATAACGTATAATCCCAAACCCAAATATTGTTTGCCTTGTGATGACGCATCTGAACTCGCCCATTTCGTCGCCAAATGGGACACGCCCATAAATGCGCCCAGAACGATGAGCCAGCTCCAGCGCCCAACCATCAGGCTGGTCAATACTTCAGCCACCCCTGACATTTGCAGCAGCGTTTCCAACGCGATGAAGGCCAGAATTGCGCCGGCCAGATGCAGGTACGTTTGTTTGATGAAACTGACGCGTTCTGATTCCGCCGCCTGAACTGCCGAACCTGAATTGATTTCAAAACTCATAATTATGAATCTCCTTGTTGCTGTTGACGAATTTACTGTGCAGGATTTCAACCATTTCGCCATAAAACAATAAGCTTTCTTACGGCTTTCAGCAACTGGAAAACTTTTTGTTTTGCTGGTACAAAAAGTTGCTGCTCCATTCTGCACCCGCTAAGATAATGGCTTTAGTATGCCGTCTTAACTTTTTCAGCAGTCTGGATTATCAACTATGTTTCAACGATTCATCACGTTTGTTTTTTTCTCCCTGCTTGCGACCTGCACGTTTGCCCAAACAACTCCGTCAGCAAATAAATCTATCCCTCCGTCCGGCATTGAAATCCCCGCCGCAGCGCGTGCCGAGTTGGAAGCTGGCGTCACGACACTCGCCCAGGAAATTGATGCGTTGCGCAGCGTATTAAAAGATCAGCCAAAGCTGTTGGAGCTATTGCCCGATGTCCAGATTTTTTACAACGCGGTGCATTACGCATTACAGTACAACGAGATTTTGAACGTGCGCGAAATTCCTTATGCCAAAATGCAACTCAAACTTGGCCTTGAACGCGCCAAAGAATTGCGCACCGGAAAACCTTCGTGGATTGCGCAAACCGGATTGGTTGTGCGCGGCTATGTTTCCAAACTTGATGGCTCGGTGCAGCCGTATGGATTAGTCGTCCCTGCAACTTATCAGGCGAATTTGCCCTTTCAATATCGCCTGGACATTTGGTATCACGGGCGCAGCGACACGTTGACCGAAATTAATTTCCTGAACGACCGCTTAAAAAATCCTGGTCAATTCACGCCCGCAAATACTTTCGTCCTGCATCCGTATGGGCGTTTTTGCAACGCCGGTAAATTCGCGGGCGAAGTTGACACATTCGAAGCGTTAGCCCACATCCGCCAACATTATCCGATTGATGAAAACCGTATTTCCGTGCGTGGCTTTTCGATGGGCGGCGCAGCGACGTGGCACATCGCTACGCATCACGCAGGACTGTGGGCGGCTGCGGCTCCGGGGGCAGGCTTTGCCGAAACACCGGAATATCAAAAATCAAACCTCAGCGAAACTCCGTGGTACGAACAAAAATTGTGGCACTTGTACAACGCAACGGATTACGCCGCGAACTTATTCAATTTACCGACCGTCGCGTACAGCGGAGAAATTGATAAGCAAAAACAAGCCGCCGCTGTGATGGCGCGTGAACTGAAAAAAGAAGGCATCGAACTCACGCACATCATCGGCCCAAATACCGAGCACAAATATCACCCCGATTCGATTCCCGAAATCAATCGCCGCATTGATTCCATCGTAGCCAAAGGCCGCAATCCAATTCCTGCGCATGTAAAATTCACGACCTATACTTTGCGTTATAACAAAATGTTTTGGGTGACGATTGACGGCTTGGAACAGCATTGGGAAAAGGCAACGGTTGACGCTGAAATCAAAGATGCGGCGACCGTTCAAGTCAGAACTGCTAACGTGACGGCTCTGACGTTATCCATCCCGTCAGGCTTGAGTCCGTTTGCGATTGGACAGGCAACAATAGTGATGATTGATGCACAGAAATTAGTCGTGCCTCCTTCGCAATCAGATCGTTCGTGGCGTATGCGCTTGCAAAAGAATGGCAAGACCTGGGTCATGGCAACGGAGGCTACAACAGCTTTACAAAAACAGCACGCCTTACAAGGCCCGCTTGACGATGCGTTTTTGGATAGCTTTGTGATGGTGCGTCCAACGGGCAAGGCCGCGAATGAGGCCATTGGCGTCTGGGTGAAAAATGAGATGGAATACGCCAGCAAAATCTGGCGCTCGCAATTTCGTGGCGAAGCCCAGATCAAAGACGATTCCGACCTTACGCCTTCCGACATTGCCAATAGTAATTTGATTTTATGGGGCGATCCGTCGAGCAATAAAACCCTGGCGCAAATTGCTGACAAGCTCCCCATCAAATGGAGCGCAACCAACATTCAGGTTAGTGGTAAAACGTACTCATCCACGCAACACTTGCCCCTTTTGATCTTTCCGAATCCGCTTAATCCGAAACGTTATGTCGTCCTCAATTCCGGCTTCACTTTCCGCGAAGATAATGCCAGCAACGCACGCCAAACGCCGAAGCTGCCGGATTGGGCTATCGTAGACATTACCGTGCCGCCTTCGCCGCTCCGTGTTGGTCGCATTGTGAATGCCGGCTTTTTTGGCGAGCAGTGGGAATTGAAATGAGCGGGCAAATTCTCTCGCTGCCGGACGCGGATGTCGTTTATTACCCGCAAGTATTTTCGCCCAATGAAAGTGACGCTTTCCTGCCTGAATTAATTTCCACGATTGCATGGCGACAGGACAACATCAAAATCTATGGCCGCGAAATTCCGCAGCCGCGTTTGACCGCGTGGTATGGCGATGAAGCGGCGATTTACACTTACTCGAACATCACAAATCATCCGTTGCCCTGGCTTCCGGTGTTGCAGCAAATCAGGCAACGATGCACAGCCATTGCCGCCACAAATTTCAATAGCGTGTTATTGAACTATTATCGCGACGGCCAGGACAGTATGGGCTGGCATCAGGATAACGAACCGGAATTGGGTGCCCAGCCCGTCATCGCTTCGGTGAGTTTTGGCGCGACACGACGCTTTCAATTGCGGCACAAGAAGCGCAAAGATGTAGATACGATCAACCTGGATTTGGGACACGGCAGTCTGTTATTAATGCTCGGCACGACGCAGGAATTTTGGAAGCATCAACTGCCCAAAACCGCTCAGCCCCTCGGTGCAAGAATTAATCTGACGTTTCGGTTTATTTTCTA
>JANMKB010000415.1:0-3009 GCA_031371805.1 Blastocatellia bacterium
CTAAAGCAAAAATCAGGCTGCGGCAATTGCCGGGAGTTGTTTGGCCTGTTCTATCCATTCGTTGATTTTGGCGACGGAAGGAACTTCCTGCACCAGGTTTTTATCAACGTTGATGGCAATCATTTTTCCGTTCAACTCATCGGGATTGATCTGGCCTAATGATTGGGCAGAATTAACTCCAGCCGCGACCAGAATTTCTGCATCCTGATCCGTGAGGCCGGGAATTCTTTCCAAATCAATCTGGCTGACCCACTTGCTGAGCATGGCTTCGCCGATGCTGGAACTTTCCGCCAGAGATGTCAGACCTTCTGCTGTTGCGCCTTTTGCCAGCAAGCCGGCACGATTGGAAATCCCTGCGGCATTGAGTTTTTTCAAATATGCCGGGCCGATTCCCTCAACATCAATCAGGTCAGAGGGGGTTGCTTTAGCTACTGCTTCAGGTTCGGCGGCAACGGGTGTCTCCGCTATAGGAGATGCTTCGGGCAGAACCGCTGGAGCCGCAATTGCTGCTTCCACCGCTGGGGCCGCCGCTTCAGTTTTCACCGCTTCAGGTACATGTACTGCTTTGGCTGGTTTGGCCGGAGCCGCCGCAGGTGCAGGCGAGGCTGAACTATTTGTCCCCAAAGCTTGTTTGGCCTGGCCTACAAGATCAGCAAAAGCTTTCGCGTCAATGACCGCAATGTCAGCAAGTAATTTACGATCCAGCTTGATGTCGGCGACTTTCAAGCCGTGCATGAACTGGCTGTAACTCATCCCGTTCAGGCGGGTAGCGGCACTAATGCGGACGATCCACAGCGAACGATATTCACGTTTTTTAAGCTTGCGTCCGACATAGGCAAATTTCAAGGCGCGTTGCACTGACTCTCGCATCGAGCGATACAGTTTACTTTTAGTGCCACGATAGCCCTTCGACAGTTTTTCTAAATCTTTACGCTTCTGCAAGCGTTTATTTCCACGTTTTGCGCGAGGCATAGTTTCCTCCGATAAAAAAGTTATTAGTTCTAAGTTTCAGGTAATTAGCCGTGCTGGTTTCGTGTACAACAGTTTGAAACCAATCACGCGAAACTATCCCCTGCCATAAGGAAGCATTGATTCGACACGCTTCTGATCACTTTCAGAAACCATCACGTCAACATCCAGAAAGCGTTTCCGCTTAGCAGATTTCTTAGTCAGAATGTGACGGGCATGAGAATGCCCGCGTTTGATTTTTCCGGTCGCGGTCGTCCGAAAACGCTTTGCCGCACCGCGATGTGTTTTTAGTTTAGGCATAAGTACTCCAGGAGTAGACGGTAGACAGTAGACAGTAGACGGTTAATAACCAACTACCATCTACCACCTGCCGATTATTATTTCTTCGGTCCAAATATCGCTATCATTTGCATACCTTCAAGGCGTGGCCGAAATTCCGGTACCCCGAATTCGGTTAAATCTTTGGTCAGGCGATCCAGGATTGCTGCCCCCAGTTCCTTGTGGGTAATCTCACGGCCTTTGAAACGAATGGTCGCTTTAACTTTATCGCCGCCTTTCAGGATGTCCTGCGCGTGCTTCATCTTGAAAAGATAATCGTGTTCATCCGTCGAAGGACGAAATTTGATTTCTTTGACTTCAATGACGACCTGTTTTTTCTTCGCTTCGTGCGCACGCTTTTTCTGTTCGTACTGGTATTTGCCGTAGTCAATAATTTTACAAACAGGTGGGACAGCCGTGGGCGCAATTTCAATCAGATCAAGCCCGCGATCACGCGCAATGCGCAACGCGTCATACGGGGACATCACGCCGACCTGACCTTCTTCATCAATAACGCGGATTTCTTTGGCGCGAATCCGTTCGTTAATTCTGACCTGTGGCCCACGAGAATTTCCTCGTTGTTGTCCACGATAACCGCCTTGATAGCCAACTGTAGCGATAAGTTCACCTCCAGGTTTGAACGCTGAAGGATGAAGGCTGAACGACGAATTGCACTCATCGTTCAGTTTTCACCCTGCAGCGTTAAGTTGTTAATGCGCGAGTTTTTACTAACTCGCTGAGACGAGCGGCGAATTCTGAAATTGAACTCGCGCCCAAATCTCCTTTGACCCGGTCACGCACTGCGACCGTGCCAGCTTCAGCTTCACGTTCGCCGATGACGAGCATGAAGGGAATTTTCTTTAGTTGTGCATCACGAATCTTTGCGCCGATTTTTTCGTTGCGAAGATCAGCCTGAATACGGAAGCCTGCTGCTTGTAATTCTTGCTCGACGGCGCTGGCATTTTCATTGAAGCGATCCGAAATCGGCAGCACCATTGCCTGCATCGGAGCCAGCCACACCGGAAACGCTCCGGCGTAATGCTCAATCAAAATGCCGAAAAATCTTTCAAATGATCCAAGAATCGCCCGATGTACCATGATCGGCTGATGACGCGCATTGTCAGAACCGATGTATTCAATCCCAAATCGTTGCGGCAAGGTGAAATCAACCTGAATGGTCGAAAGCTGCCATGTGCGCTTGATCGCGTCTACGACTTTGAAATCAATTTTAGGCCCGTAAAATGCGGCTTCGTCTTCCATCCGCGTATATGACAAACCGTACTCATCCAACGCTGTAGTCAATGCGCCTTCGGCTAAATTCCAGACTTCATCAGTGCCAATATACTTGCTGTGATCGGTCGCATGACGAACTGACAATTCGGCTTTGTATTCAAATCCAAAAGTCTTGAAAACCTGATCTACCAGATCAAGGCAGCCCAGCACCTCGTCTTTCAATTGTTCAGGCGTACAGAACAAATGTGCATCGTCCTGCGTAAATCCGCGTGCGCGCATCAATCCGTGCGTCACGCCGGAACGCTCGTAACGATAGACCATTCCGTATTCCGCGTAGCGTTGCGGCAAATCACGATATGATCGTTGCCGCGCTTTGAAAATCTGAATATGGAACGGGCAATTCATCGGCTTCAGGCGATACTCGACATCTTCTTTTTCGCCTTTATCGCCCGTGTGCATCGCCGGATACAAACCTTCCTGATAATGATC
>JANMKB010000417.1:0-7547 GCA_031371805.1 Blastocatellia bacterium
CTCGACCTCTCGGTGGATGAGACGGTGTACGAAGTCATCAACGCGGTCAAAGACATCGGCGCCAAGCGCGTGGTGCTCGACTCGCTGGTGGGCTTCGAGATGGCGCTGGCCCCCGACTTCCGTCACGAGTTTCGCGAGTCGCTCTACCGCATGATCGGCGCGCTGACGCGGCTGGGCATCACGGTCGTCAGCACCGTGGAGGTCGAGGAGGATTTCATCTCAATGGGACTCTCGAACTTCGCTATCTCGTTCCTAACCGACGACATCGTGCGGCTGCGCTACGTCTCGATCAACGGGCAACTGCGCAAGATGATGATGGTGGTAAAGATGCGCCGCAGCGAACACAGCATCGACATGTGGGAATACAAAATCACCTCCCACGGCGTGGAGATCGGCGAGCCGTTGCGCGGTTATCGCGGCCTGACCACCGGCATTCCCGGGCCGTGGTCGCCTGAGTCCGGGGAGCAACATCCCGAACCACAACCAGACCTGGGGACCAAAAAGTCGTCCCGACCATCGAAGAAATCGCCCCGCCGGAGAGCAAAATGAATGACCCTCAGACAACACCTGCGCCGGAGCAGGACTATGGGCGGCAACTGCGCGAGATGAACGAGGCGCTGCTCATCTCCTCCGTCCGCCAGCACGAATTGACTGAGCAGGCACAGCAGGCCAAGGCGGCGCTAGAGCAGAGCGAGGAGCGGCTGCGCCACACCAACGCCAAACTCGTCGAGCGCGTGGCCGAGCTGCAGCAAGCCAACGCGGAGATTCAGGACGCGCGGCGCGCCGCGCTCAAGCTGATGGAAGACGCGCTCCAATCCGGCCAGGCGCTGGAAACGCTCAATGCGCAATTGGGCGAAAGCGAGGAACGATCCCGCACTTTGTTCGCTGCCGCGCCCATGGCCGTCTTCGTCTGCGACCGGAACGCGGTAATTCAACAGTACAACCAGCGCGCCGCCGAACTTTGGGGCCGAGAGCCAGTGTGCGGGGTCGAGCAATACTGCGGCTCGATGAAGCTGTGGCTGCCCGACGGATCGCTCTTGCCGCACGCGCAGAGTCCGATGGTGGAAGTGCTGCGCACCGGCATCCCCGCGCGCCACGTGGAAGTCTTCATCGAGCGGCCTGACGGCTCGCGCCTGCCCGTGCTGGTCAACATTGCCGCGCTCAAGAACGCGCAGGGAGAAATCACTGGCTCGATCACTTCGTTCATGGACATCACCGAGCGCAAACGGGCGGAAAATGCCCTGGCGGTTTCTGAATCTCGCTATCGGCGGCTCTTTGAAACCTCCCAGGATGCCATCCTCATCCTCGACGCCCTGACCGGGAAAATCCAGGACGCCAATCCATTTATTGAGCAGTTGCTGGGCTACTCGGCGGACGAGTTGATAGGCAAGGAACTCTGGCAGATAGGTTTCTTCCGGGATAAGACGGCGAGCCAAGTCGCTTTCCTTGAACTGCAAGAGCATGGCTATCTCCGCTACGAGCATTTGCCGCTCGAAACCAAAAGCGGGCAGCAGGTGGAGGTGGAGTTCATCAGCAGCGTCTACGTGGTTGACCGCAAGCAGGTCATTCAGTGCAACATTCGGGACATCACCGACCGCGCCCGCCTGGAGCGGCAGACCGAGGCGCAGGCGGCAGAGTTGACAGACCTGCACCACCGCAAGGACGAGTTTCTGGCGATGCTCTCGCACGAACTCCGCAATCCTCTTTCGCCCCTCCTCAACGCCGCGCATATCCTGCGGCTTCAGAAAGACGAGAACCCCATACAACAGCAAGCCCGCACCGTCATCGAACGGCAAGTGGGGCAACTCTCACATCTGGTCAATGATCTGCTGGAAGTCTCCCGTGTCATCACTGGCAGGATTCAACTAAACCTGGAACGCCTCGACATCAGTGGCATCGTCGAACACGCAGTAGAGTCGGCACGCCCGTTGATTGAGCGGCGCAGGCACGAACTTTTCGTGATGCTGCCTGCCGACCCCATCTGGTTGCAAGGCGACGCCGCGCGGCTGGAACAAAGCGTGGTCAATCTGCTCAACAACGCCGCCAAATACACCGACGAAGGCGGGCAAATCTGGCTGAGCGTTGAGCCGGAAGGCGCTGAGATTGTGCTACGTGTGCGCGATAACGGCGTCGGCATCGCGCCGGAACTGCTGCCGCGCATCTTCGATCTCTTCACCCAGGCGGATCGCACGCTGGATCGCTCGCAAGGCGGACTCGGCATCGGCTTGAGTTTGGTGCAAAAGCTCGTCGAACTGCATCAGGGAACGGTCGCGGCTGCGAGCACCGGACTGGGGCAAGGCAGCGAGTTCATCGTGCGGCTGCCCGTATTACGCTCTCCAGAAAGGCAAGTGAACATGACCTCCACAGAAGCAGCGAAGCCGGCCGTACAGACCTGGCGAGTGCTGGTAGTTGACGACAATATTGATGGGGCTGATATGGTGGCCACGATGTTGCAAATGTCCGGGCATCAGACGCGCACAGCTTACTCCGGTCAGAGCGCGCTGGAGATGGCGGGTGAATATCAACCGGACTTCGTGGTGCTGGATATCGGGTTGCCCGAAATGGATGGCTTTGAGGTGGCGCGACGTCTGCGTCAGCTTCCGCAACTAAAAGATGTGCGGTTGATTGCTGCGACCGGCTATGGGCGGGACTCCGACCGCCAACGCTCGAAAGAGGCAGGTTTCGATTATCACCTGGTCAAGCCCATTGAGCCGGAAGCACTGCAAAAACTCTTGACACTGACAGCGCAGGAACGAGCAGAGGAATAAAGCAAGTAGGACTTGGAGTCCTTCCCCAGCTCAGCCGAGCAAGTTGGGTTTTACCCCGTATTGCAAGCCGAGGTCTTTGGGACAGACACGGATAATCGCCTGGCGCAGGAAACGGCCATATTCCTCAAGCAGGAAATTAAATTGCGTTTCGATAGAGAGGTTTGACTTCATCGCAGTCCAAAAATTTTGCAGGGAGGAAAGAAAGGCAACTCCCATAAGGTTGTAACAATAACCGACCTCAGAGAGATAAGAGGAAATTACCCTGGCACTTGCAAAAGAGCAAGATATACCTGGCCTGCCTGCTCAGCGGCAAGCAAAGCCGCCGAGCAGGCAGGGTAAACTTTACGATGCTAATGATTTTCTGCGCGAGGAAAAAAAGCGCAGTTGCACGCGCTTTTCGCAGGCAGGATGCCTGCGTCCCCAGTATTCGACGCGGGATTTTCCTTTGGTCGTCGTTGCACGCGCTTTCGCAGGCAGGATACCTGCGTACCCGGGGGAATTAATCGGCCTGCTCTTTAATGAAATCCTCATATTCGACAGAGGATAACATGCTGTCAATTTCCGTCGCATCCAGTATCTTAATCTTAACCATCCAGCCAGCTTTGTATGAATCACTATTTACGAGTTCAGGTGAATCAGCCAGCGTTTCGTTGATTTCAATCACCTCACCGGAAACCGGAATAAATAGCTCGTTCACAGATTTGACCGATTCGACCGAGCCAAACGGATCGCCCGCTTCAAATTTATCGCCAACTTTGGGCAATTCAACGTAAACAATATCGCCGAGTGATTCCTGGGCGAATTCGCTGATGCCAATGACGCCTTCGTCACCGCTTACGCGCAGCCATTCATGATCTTTGGAATAAGTAAGTGTGTCAGGATAATTTGCCATAATAATGTCCTTAAAAAATTAACGGACAGGTTTCTCCGCCGCGAAGAAACCCGTCACTAATGATAAATTTTGCTAAGCCGCTTCGTCCAAATCCTTCACGGTTGCACCAACCGCCAGAGCTTTGGCCTGCGCAATGCGGACGTCCCGATCCGCTTCGGTTTTATACATCGTACTGGTTCCGATGACCTGACCGTTGCCGCCGTACATCACAAAATAAAATGTTCCGCCTTCAGAAACCAGGCCCTCGAAACATTCCGGATCAGAAGAATTTTTGCGCACGGATTCAATGCCGTTTTCAGCCGCCGCGTACGATGAATATGTCTGACCGGCTAACAATACATCGTCGGTTTCATTCAAAAGATTGAACTTGAATTTTCCGCTCTCGGTTTCCCAGATTTCGAATAATCCTGGCATATTGCACTCCTTTTTCAGTTAGTTAGTTGGCTCATTTTGAGCGTTTATAAAATGGTGTTGGCACAACCTTTGCCTCGACCATTTTGCCACGTACATCAATGTGAAACTTACATTCGGCCTGCGTGTGAGAAATTGGAAGGTAAGCTAAACCGATATTCTTTTTCAAGTAAGGAGCAGGACTTCCCGACGCTACCTTTCCAACCTGTTGTCCATCAATAAATACCGGATAGTGATCGCGTCCGATGCCCCGCCCCGTCATTTCAAATCCGACCAGCTTTTTCTGAATGCCAGATTCTTTTTGGCGCACTAAAGCATCGCGGCCAATAAAATCGCCTTTACCCGGCTTCACAATCCAGCCTAAATCTGCCTCGTAAACCGTGGTGGTATCGTCAATATCGTTGCCATATAAAGCCATCTTCGCCTCCAGGCGCAGCGTATTTCTGGCGGCTAAGCCACAAGCCTGTAACCCATGCGGCTGACCGGCGGCAAATAACTTATCCCAAATTTGGATGGAAGCATCAGGCTCAAAATATAACTCGAACCCATCTTCGCCAGTATAACCAGTCCGCGCGATGATGGCGGGAATTCCGTCCACACTGCCCTGGGCAAACCAATAATAATTGATGGCCTGTAGATCAACATTCACGAAAGGCTGGAGAATTTGGAGCACTTTGGGGCCTTGAATCGCTATTTGTGTATATTTCGGACTGGAGTTTTCAACCTCGGCATCAAAGCTTTTCGTATGGTCAACAATCCATTGAAAATCCTTGTCCGTATTCGACGCATTCACGCACAGAAGAAAATGTTGCGGGTTGATTTGATGCACCAGCAGGTCATCTACAAACGTCCCCAGCGGCGTCGTGAGCGCCGAGTATTGCGCCTGACCATTCACTAATTTCGACGCATCGTTGGTCGTGACATGCTGCACTAACGCAAGTGCCTGCGCTCCACGCACTTCAATTTCTCCCATATGCGAAACATCAAATAAACCAGCCGCAGTGCGCACCGCCAGATGTTCCTCAATCGTGCCGGCATAAATGACAGGCATCTCCCAGCCGCCGAAATCTATCATTTTGGCGCCAAGCTGGTGATGTGCCTGGTTAAGAGCCGTGCGTTTCAAAATTGCGTCAGACACTAAATATCCTTTGTTCAAATTAACCGGGGAAACTGAAGTAATTGCAAGTGGAGAGCAAACCTAACATGCCAATTGCAGCCCCGTCAAACGATTGCGGAATTCAGATTGCGGAATCAGAATTGAGGCGCTACCATACGTTTTTCATCGTCACCAGATTTCGCAAATTACCAGATGGCAGAAGAAACGCTCATCATCGAAACTCCTGAACACGTCGAATTGCAGTTTGCGCTGGCTTCGCTCGGCAATCGTTTTTTAGCGTGTGCGATTGACCACGCTTTACAATTTTCTGCGATGCTCGCCGTGCTCATCATTGCGCTCACAGTAAATTCAACCATCAGAGCGTTGAGTGAATCAACCTTAGAGAAAGCGAAGGCGGGGAGCCTGTGGACAATTGCAATTTTGATTCTCTCGTTGTTTGTCATTTACTTTGGCTATTTCGCGCTGTTTGAGGCGTTCTGGAATGGACAGACACCCGGCAAACGCTTATTAAAATTGCGCGTCATCAAAGATGACGGCAGACCGATTAATATTTTTGAGGCTTTTGCACGTAATGTCATTCGCCTCTTTGATTTTATGCCGACGTGGCTTTATTCAATTGGCATCCTGACAGTTTTTATGAACTCCAAAGCGAAACGCCTCGGCGATTTTGTCGCGGGAACCGTTGTTATTAAAGAGCGGGCCGACGATGCTCCGTCCTTTTCCGAGGTGTTTGAAAGTGAAGACAGCGATGATCGCGGCTTTGATCTGGCGCGGCGGCGAATTGCCATCCCCGTGGTTTTCAAAGGCGAAATTCGCGGGATCACCAAAATTGAAATTGAAATTGTCGCAGCATTTTTACGACGGCGCGAGGAGTTACCCGAACTCCCGCGCCAGTGGATGGCGTGGCGGATTGCGATGCCAATCCTCAACAAAATCCGCCCGCAATTCGATCCTGACACTTTTACTTACGAAGGCTTTTTAGAAGAACTGCTGGCGCGTTATCGCAAAACCTGGAATTAAATTTTATGTCACGAAATTACCTGGCGCTGAACGACCAAAGCTATAATTACCTGCTTGACACTTCGTTACGTGAAACTGAAGTAGCGCAACGATTACGCGAAGCGACGGCTAATTTACCCAATGGCGGGATGCAAATTTCGCCCAATCAGGGGCAATTCATGGCGTTGCTGGTGCAATTAATGGGCGCGAAAAAAACGCTTGAGATCGGCGTCTTTACTGGTTACAGCGCATTGGTCGTGGCGTTGGCATTACCGGATGACGGCAAAATTATCGCGTGTGATATTAGCGCTGAATGGACTTCTATCGGGCGTCGTTATTGGGCGGAAGCTGGCGTAAATCACAAAATTGATTTACGCCTTGCGCCTGCGGTGGCCACGCTGGATGCACTGCTTGCCGATGGTCAAGCCGCTACCTTCGATTTTGTGTTCATTGATGCCGACAAAACGAATTACGACAATTATTACGAACGCGCCCTGCAACTTGTCCGCAAGGGCGGATTAATTGTTTTCGATAACACGCTCTGGTATGGCAAAGTCGCCGATGAAAACGAACAGGACGATGACACTGTTGCCTTGCGGGCGCTCAATAAAAAATTGCAGGCTGACGAACGAATTTTCATGAGCCAGATTCCTGTCGGCGATGGCGTCACGCTGGCGATTCCGCGCTGACGGGTGGCAGGAAGACCCCGTCGCTACGGCTCCGGGTACTGTACCGTAAAACACGAAAGAAGGAGAAACTGCTTGTCCGGCAACTCAGATTTGTCTTCACAAGCAAACAATACAAATGAAAGCTCACCGCTATTTTCTGCTTATCACCATCATCGTCGGGCTGTTTTGTGCCGCGTGCAACACACAACCCGAAGCAAATAAAACTGCCATGAACGACAACAAAACTACTGCTCACGCGGCAGCCAAATACAAACTTATGACGCTTGACCCGGGCCATTTTCATGCGGCTCTCGTTCAGAAATCAATGCATGATCTGGTGTCACCGACAGTCAATGTTTATGCGCCTGACGGCTTTGATTTAAACGAATACCTGAAACGAATTGACGGCTACAATACACGCGCTGACAAACCGACGAAGTGGGAAGAGAAGGTGTACAAAGGTAATGATTACCTGGCTAAAATGCTGGCCGAAAAACCGGGGAACGTTGTCGTCCTCGCGGGCAACAACAAAAACAAAATTGATTACATTAAGCAAAGTATTGAGGCCGGGCTGAACGTCCTGGCGGATAAGCCGATGGCGATTAATGAAGCTGCGTATGAAACGCTGAAATCTTCATTCGACACAGCCAAAGCCAAAAATGTTTTGCTCTACGACATCATGACAGAGCGTT
>JANMKB010000421.1:0-7125 GCA_031371805.1 Blastocatellia bacterium
GGCGGGAATTTCAAACCGCGCTTCCCACGCGGCGGTTGTGGAGATGACTTTTGCGACTGGCTGGCTGGCAAATTTCAATCCGACCATCGAAAGGTCTTTTGTTTCTGTGCCATTCGGAGTGTAGTGCATTTGAAAGAGCAGCGATGACCCGGCTTTGATCAATTTCGCCGTGCCAGGTTGCGCCCTGAAGGGTGTCATCCCCGGCGAGAGCGCACCTAATAACCCTTCGCCAATGTCCAGTTTCTGGGCGCGTTTCGCATTCGGTTCACGAATATAAATAACGATGTGATGGACAACCGGAAGTGCTCCGGCGCGGGCTTCCATCGCTTCGATATAACGATCTTCTTTGAAATTTGTCGGCACGGTGAAATAAGTGTACGGCACGACACCTTTGGCAGGAACAGTAAATTCCTGCGGCATTTTGAAAACTGCGTCTGGTTCGCCAATTTGCCAGCCGGAAGCGAACTTCGGAAGGGCTGGTAAATCTTTCGGATTGCCTTCTTTCACGCCGCCATCAACCCACGCGACGATGGTGTCAATTTCTTTTTGCGACAGCCGATTATCATTTGTCCAATGCCCGATGTTCGGGTCGGCGTGCCAGGGCGGCATCACGCGCTGGACAACTTTTTCCCGAATAGATTTAGCCCAGGGACGAATTTCCTGAAATGTTTGCAGTGACATGGGCGCGATTTCGCCAGGCCGATGACAGCTTACACAATTGGCAAAAAAGATCGGCGCGACATCTTTGCTAAAGGTTGGCACTGCTCCGCTAACCGAAATGGCATAGTCCGTGAAGCTAACCAGCGCGAACGCCAGGCCTGACAGAATAACAAAAAATAACAGACGCATTTGCTGCATGATTTTCCTCCGCAATTAGCCTGAATATTTTGCATACCAATTCAACAGTCGCCAATGTGCGCGGCGCACAAACATTGGCATTGACGCGCTCGGCAGCGGGAACATCCGCGAAGCTCCGGGTTCATCCCAGCGATTGGAATCGCCATTTAAATCCCACAATAAATCTTTGCCCTGCAAACCTGCTTTCAGAATTTTCTCGTCAGGTTTTTGCCCGTTCTTTTCATATTTGTTACCGAAGACAAAAACATTTTCCGGTGTCGGGCCAACGTCAAATTGTGTGCCTTTAGGATAGGAAATTTCGACGCTCGTGACGGCTACGCCGTAAGAATTATTGCCGCGAATTTCGTTACCTGTGACTTGCACGTTGTCCGCCGCCATCACCAGAATTCCGCCGCCCACCGGAACTTGTCCGACTATCGCATTTTTATTTCCGTAGTTTTCATGATTGTTTTCGATGACGCGATTATTGCGCACGATGTGATCGCGTCCGACTTTGGAAACATTATTCGGGAGCAGGAAAACCAGAATGCCTGCCGCGTTATCCCACACGTGATTATTTTCGACGACGGAGTTAATTGAGTTTTCAATTTCGATGCCTGTGACACTGGCCCACGCGATGCTGTCTTTGACAACAATGTCGCGCGATTGTCCCACATAAATCGCGGCATCAGCAATGCGCGTGCAGGCGACTTTCTCAATCAACACGCCGGTGCAACTGACCGGATACGTTCCGTACAAACCGGAGTTATTCACGAGCAAATCACGAAACACGGGTTTGTTTGCGTGCTGTACCTGAATGCCGTTCGCTTTGTAATTGCGGAACTCCAAACCTTCGATATGAAAGTTACTGCCCGTAGCGATGATGCCATCGGCCAATTCGTTTTTGCCTTCGAGAATAGGCCAGCCCAGCACGCCGTGCGTTCCCGCTTTGGCGTCGTCAGGATTATTTTTGGCGTATTCAAACGGGCTGGCAGAATTTTTTCCTTTGAAAGTGATGTTGTCCAAATCAATTGTCAGGCTTTCGTTATATATGCCCGGTTCGACTTCAATCGTGTCGCCGGAACGTGCCTTATTAATTGTTGCCTGGATTGATTCGCCAGCCTTAACGATCAATGTTGTCGGTTCGCGCGTAATGATTTCATCCGCGCTGGCCCCAATGTTTGCAGCCCTCGCAAGCTCACGCGCAGAATTATTGACGTGCGCAACTACCGCCAAACCAGAAGGAACTTTGTCAGGAAAGGCAGGCAAATTCGCTTCGTCAGTCAAAGCATTAAGAAACGTAATCAAGTCAGCTTTTTCCTCTTTGGAAATTGCGTAAGCATGAATTTTGTCATCCAGTCCCGGCACCGGATTTCCAACTCCTGCGCCACCTCCGGCAGCGTAAAAATCCAGCACTTCTTCGAGAGTTTTAAAACGACCGTTGTGCATATAGGGCGCGTTGAGCGCGACGTTGCGCAGCGTTGGAACCTTGAAGGCAAATTTATTGCCTTCGCCTTTGGTCACATCGAAGCGACCAAAATCTTTTTCCTGACCATCAAATTCCGGGACGCCAATAATTTTAAAATCACGATTGGCAAAGGTGGGAACGCCGTGACATTCAAAGCATCTGGTCTTCCCCGAACGAAATAAATTAAACCCGCGTTTTTGCGCGGCAGTTAATGCGCCGCGCTCCCCTGCTACGAATTTATCAAACGGAGAATTATTCGCGGTCAGCGTGCGCTCAAAGGTGGCAACAGCTTTGGCGACATTATCAAACGTCAGCGCAGAACCATCTTTGCCGTTGAAAGCGGCGTCAAATTTCTGGACATACGCCGGAATATTCTTCAGTTCTTTGATTAGTTCATCAGAATTTTGCGCCATCTCGTGTTCATTCGTGATGGGGCCTTTGGCTTGTTCTTCTAAATTATCAGCGCGCCCATCCCAAAATTGTTTATGGCTATACATGGCATTCCACAGCGAAGGTGCGCCGCGTTTGACAACTTCACCGCCAGCCCGTTCGGCTCCGAGTCCCTTGCCTCCTTTGCCCATCGAAAGCCCGCGTGCATCGCTGAAACCAAGATCAGGGTGATGACAGGTGGCGCACGAAACATCATTCGCACCAGACAGCACCGGATCAAAAAATAACAGGCGACCAAGCTCAACCCGCGGATCATTTTTCGGAACAATAGGCACAGGGTTATCAGCCGGGACAACCATCGCCGGATAAGTTTTTTTCAACCCGCCGCCTTTCGGGTCTACGCCTGCTGTGCCTTCATTGCCAATAAAATCAGGTTTGACAGGATAAAAGCCGATGGCAGCAAGAGCACCGAATAGTAGGACGAGGAGAGCGATGATCGCCTTCAACCAGAAGCGGCCTTTGCCCTGAGAAGGTGAAAGGTTTAGTTCCTGCGTTGTCGTAGCCATATGCGATGAAGCCTCCGAGACAGAAAGTTTTTTATTGTAAGAAGAAATTTATTGAAAGTTTGTGGCAAAACACAAAGTGCGATTACCAGGTTGTAAGTCTAATGCGCGTTCACAGGATTGGCAATGCGGTGGTCACTAATGCCGAAACACGGACGCAGTAAGTGTGCGTCTTCGCCCTTACTGCGTGCGGGCTTCTGTATTGCCTGCCTATAAATCTTCAATTACCTTTTCAATCCGCCGATCAGGGGTCAGCCAAATCAGCGCGACCAGAATATAGAGTCCAAAGGCCAGCTTCGCGCTCAGAAACGCAACGATCATCCCTGTGATGTAAATAAATAACGAGACCTTTCCCTTAATGTCATTGCCAACCGCAGTCGCCAGGACAGAATCTTTACCGTGATGGACGATTAACAGGTGTGACAAAATAGTATAAGCAATGGCCGCCATCAGTAACACAAAACCATAGAGCGCAACTGGCAGTTGGGTGAAATAATTTTCTCCCATCCATCCCGTCACAAACGGAATCAGCGAAAGCCAGAATAATAAATGTAAATTTGCCCATAGAATTTTGCCGTTTACCTGCTTTACCGTATGCAGCAGATGATGATGGTTATTCCAGTAAATACCAATGTAAACGAAACTGAGAACATAGCTAAGAAACACAGGGAATAACGGTCGCAAGGCGGTCAGATCATCAGCGTGCGGGACTTTTAATTCCAGCACCATAATCGTGATAATAATAGCAATGACGCCATCGCTAAATGCTTCCAAACGATTTTTTTCCACGTGCTAGTCCCTGCCTGATGTCCTGTAAAATAGTTCGCAGTGCATGGAGCGCCAGCATCCTGCTGGCGCTCCCCACATCTCACCGTTCGTTTTCGTCAACGATCTGTTTAGCAATTTCTTCGCGGTGATAACTGGGATCACCAAACATTATCTCCGACGCTTTGAAGCGTCTGTAATAAAGGTGCAGATTATGTTCCCAGGTAAAGCCGATGCCGCCGTGCACCTGAATCCCGTTATTACCAACTACGCGTCCGGCATCGGAGCAATAAACTTTGGCCGCAGAAACTGCCAGTTTTGCCGTCGCGTCATTTTCAGTCAGTGCCCAGGCCGCGAAATAAACGGCGGAACGCGAGCTTTCACTCATGACAACCATATCAGCGCATTTGTGCTGCACGGCCTGGTAAATACCAACCGGCTTGCCAAATTGCTGGCGCGTTTTGACGTACTCGACTGATTCATCCAGCACCCATTGCATACCGCCGACCATCTCAGCACAGAGCGCGACATTCGCAATTGCGATGGCCTGCTCCATCGCTTCTTTGGCGCGATAACCAGTTTCCAGGGCATCGGTTTGTGGGACGATGACATTGGCAAAATCAATGGCGTAAAGCTTGCGTGTTGCATCAATGCCCGGCGTCGCTGTGATTGTTACGCCTTCCGCTTTGCTCGCAACCGGCAATAAAATCAGGTCTTCGCCGCACCTGGCAGAGCAGATAATTAAATCAACTATGCCGGCATCAGTGACGAATTCTTTGCGCCCATTGAGACGATAATTGTCGCCATCTTTTTCGGCTTTGAGTTGCACCGCATCTACGTGCCAGTCGGCAGTTGATTCAAGCTGCGCAACTGTCGCCTTCAAATCGCCAGTGGCAATTTTTTCCAGATAGTTTGCCTTTTGCCCCGCGCTGCCAGCCTGATTAATTACCGCTGACGCCCAGACAGTTGAGATGAACGGGCTGGGCAAAACTGCGCGTCCCATTTCTTCGGTCACGACAGATAATTCAACGACGCCAAGTCCCAGGCCGCCGAATTCTTCAGGAATAATAATTCCCGTCCACCCCTGATCAGCGATTCCCTGCCAGAGCTTTTCATCGAACGCAGTTTCAGTTTCCATCAGGGTGCGAACTTTCTCATGCGTGCATTCGCGTGAGAAAAATTCACGGGCAGATTTTTGTAAAAGTTGTTGTGGTTTTGAAAGATCGAAATCCATATTCTTTATTAGTCCTTAGAGTCTGTAGAGTCCTTAGAGCCTGTAAAGTCTTTAGAGTCCTTACGGTTAAATGACTCAATAGACTCAACAGACTCGATAGACTCAATAGACTTTTTTTAATAACTCTTGGGTAAACCAAGTACGCGTTCAGCGACAATATTCCGCAGAATCTCGCTGGTGCCGGCTTCGATGGTGTTGGCGCGGCAACGCAAATAGCTGTACACCCAGTCGCCGTCATCAAAGCCTTTCAATTGTGCAACAGGGCCTAATGTTTCCATCGCAGTTTGTTGCAGGCGCTGATTCATTTCGCTCCAGTAAATTTTGAGAATTGAACCTTCCGGGCCGGGAATATTCGACTTGCTCATTTTTGACAAAGCGCGATTGGCGTTGTGTTTGAAAACTTCAAGCTCGACATACGATTGCGCAAGTTTTTGCCGCGTCAGCGGATCCTGCGCAGCAATTTTGCCATTCACGTGCGTTTCACGCGCACGATCAATTAATTTCCCTAGCTGCTCTTTGAAGCGAATGTACATGCCACCGCCCAGGTTCGCCCGTTCATTCATCAAAGTTGTGAGCGCAGTGCGCCAGCCATTATTAATTTCGCCCAGCACATTGGCGACCGGGATACGAACATTAGCAAAAAATACTTCGTTGAATTCAGCCTCACCGGTAATTTGTCGCAACGGTCGAACGGTAATGCCGGGAGTTTTCATGTCTACGAGTAACGCCGTGATGCCTTTATGTTTGGGGACATCAGGATCGGTGCGAACCAGCAGTAAACACCACTCTGAAACGTGCGCCAGCGTCGTCCAAATCTTTTGTCCATTGAGGACAAAATCATCTCCGTCACGGACGGCTTTTGTGCCCAGCGAAGCAACGTCACTGCCGGAATTCGGTTCGGAAAATCCCTGGCACCAGATTTCTTCCGCCGAGAGAATTTTCTCGACGTGACGTTTCTTTTGCGCATCAGTCCCCGCCGTAATAATCGTTGGCCCAATGATCGCAAGACCAAGCGTGTTGATAAGTTGCGGGGCGCCACTCAGAGCAAATTCTTCCTGGAAGATCGCCTGTTCGATCACGCCCGCGCCACGTCCGCCGTATTCTTTCGGCCACGAAATTCCTGCCCAGCCGCCTTCATACACTTTTTTCTTCCAGTCGCGGAGGTATTGAAATTCGGCTTGGCGCCCTTCGTCAGTGGTTGTCTCGCCCGTAAATGGCGGCGGCACGTTCGCCTTTAACCAGGCGCGTAATTCCTCACGAAACGCTTGTTCCTGGGGAGTTGATTTTAAATCCATATAGCTAACCTTTCTCAATTAAATCGGCGCACAATATTTATCCGCGCCCGGTTTTCTTTCGATCAAATAAAAAAGCGATAACTGCTAATAATATGTAGGAAGCCAGCGCCGTAGCCGCCATTGCTTTCTCACTGGGCGCTGGCGGCATAGACAAGGAATAAATTTGCAGCCCACACATTCCCAGCCCAAAAATAAAAATCCAGATTTTTCTTTGCCTTGCGGGAGCCTCCAGCGAACGGACATACAACCAAATTCCAAGCAATAAAATCAGGCATTCCAGCGTTAACGCTACGGGCACATTATCCCAAAGTGCAAACCCGATTTTTGACTCGCCGCCCCACAACGTCAAATCCGGCTTATGCACAAGCAAATCAATGAACCAGTGCGAAACAACTGTCAGCGCTACCCAGACTGCGGTCCTGCCTGTAGCACCGGCAAAGAATTTATAACCGACTCCTGCCAAAATCGCCCAGACGCAAGCGCCCAGCAAACTGTGCGTATAGGGCATGTAATAAAGATCAAGATGATTCGAAGCCGTAAAATGCGGCACAATTCTGACTCTTTCGATCCCTG
>JANMKB010000483.1:0-9149 GCA_031371805.1 Blastocatellia bacterium
GCGCGAATAGCCGCTAAACGAGCTAATTCACGCCGTCGCGCTTCGGCGGCGGCGGCGGCACGGGCAGCAGCAAGCTTACGTTTCTCGGCTTTGGAAAGCTTGCCCTTCCGTTCGCGTTTGGCTAATTCCTTCAGGTTTGGACCGCGTTCTGCGGCCTTTTCCTTCCGTCCCTTCTGCGCTGATTTAGCAGCTTTCTTTGCTGCATTTCCCCCACGACGCTTGCTCGCAAAAACTGAATCCTGGGGGATTAAAACGATAATCACAAAGAGCGTCAAAACTGGAGCAAAAAAACGAAAATACCGTGTCATTTATTTATCCCTTTCCTGTCTCCGCTACCGTCGCTGTTCGGGTGAGAACAACAAACTAAAAATAACGCCGGAGCGTGACAGTAACTAGCAAAGCTTATCTTTTGATTGATTTTGAAGCCGGAGTGAGACGCGCAACTCGGAACGATGAACAGGCACTTGATCCTTTCACCTGTTTCAGAACATCCGACCTTACCTGTACAATTGGGGAGCACGCGCACAGTGACTTCCTCCGAAGCTTTGTTATTGGTTACTACTTTTACAAAGCCAGGGGGCAGGCGCACGACTAGGACTATAACAAATCTTTCCCGACAGGGCAAACGCATAATCTTCCGGCGGCAGAGCGTGCGGAAATCGTCATCAAATGTTCATGATCATTTCGCCTGCTGCCTGTGGCAACTGCTAATCACTTATGAAGCTTTTCTCCAGTTTTCGTGCCCAGATGGTTTTTTTTGTCGCGGCCATGTTACTTACTACAACGGTCGCGCTCCAACTTATCAATCAATCCCTGGAACGTCAGATTACGACCAGCGCCGAAGAACAATTTTATGAAGTGAACAAAGCTGTTGATATTGCGCTCAACTCGTTCCCCACCGGCCAATACTTAAACAAGCTGGCACAAAGCGAAGGGCTTTCCGTTGACCCGCAAAATACCATCCACAATATTACAATCGCCAATGAACAGGATGTAGTAATTGACAGTACGGATGAAGAGGATATTGACAGCAGGCTCCGCCCGGAAATTGCCAGCTTACCGCCGATGCGACATAACGAGACGCTGCTCAATTCACTCAGCACGGAGCATATCAGCAAGATTCAATTCCCTATCACGACCGATAAAGGAACACGCTCCATCATCGTCGTGGTTTCCCTGCAACGCCTTTCACAAACCGTCAGCCAGGTTGGGCGCATCCGCCTTTTCGCCACCATTGCACTCGGCCTTATCCTTCTGCTCATTACGGCGCTCATCAGTCGTAGTTTTACGCGCCCGGTAACCGAATTGGCCAGGGCCGCGCAGCGCGTAACAGCCGGCGATCTGGATTTTCAAGTCAGGATTACGCAACGTAATGAAGTGAGCACACTGTCGCAGACATTCAACGAAATGATTGCCGGACTGCGCCGCAATAAAGAACTGGAAGAGCAATTACAGCGTTCCGAACGCTCCGCTGTAGTCGGGCGGTTAGCTTCCGGCATTGCTCACGAAATTCGCAATCCGCTGAATTTCATGAATCTTTCAATTGATCATTTACAGGCGAAATTTGTCCTGCCTCCGAAATCTAATCACGAAGCCGAAGCCACTCGTCACGAAGCGGTAAATATTCTTGGCCTGATTAAAGACGAAATCGCCAGATTGAATCGTCTGGTCAGCGACTTCCTGAGTTATGGACGCCCGGCACGTCTGAAATTTCGGGCGCTTGATGCACGGCAGTTGCTGGAAGAAGTCATCGGCCTCGTTCACACACAAGCTGAACAACAAGGCATAAATATCCGCCTGCAAATGGCAGAAAATACAGACCCCAGGTTCGAGGTTGACCCTGAACAAATTAAGACCTGCTTTTCCAACCTGATTATCAATGCGGTGCAGGCAATGCCTGAGGGTGGCGACCTGCGCATTACAGTTACGAATGATGAGACTGAACTACAATTTGAATTCCGCGACACAGGTTGTGGCATTGCGGCGGAGACGCTGGAGCAAATTTTTGAGCCTTATTATTCAACCAAGGAAACAGGCATTGGGCTGGGCTTACCATTGACCAAAAAATTGATCGAAGATCACGGCGGAGAAATTAAGGTCAGTAGTGAAGTTGGCAGCGGCACGATTTTCACCGTGGCATTGCCGCGTCAGGCGCTGCAAAAAAGCGAAAATGCCCAGGCAAATTAAACGTTTCCATGTTCATCTGACTTTATCTGTGGTTGAATAATTCCGTCCTGAGAATTTGCGGTGAGGAAAGAAATGAAACCAAAACATATTCTGATCGTTGACGACGAAAAAAATCAACGCGACATTTTGCAACTGATTCTGTCCGGCGAACGCGACGAAAATGGGGCGCCGCTTTATGACCTCAAAGCCGCCAGTTCCGGTCAGGAAGCGATGCGCTTATTTAAGCTCAACAGCTTTGATTTAGTGCTGACAGATTTGAAAATGGCTGGTATGGACGGCATTGAATTACTCAATGAGCTATCACAAATGGATAGCTCCATTCCGGTCATTATGATGACCGCACACGGCTCGATTGAAACGGTCAAAGAAGCCTTACGCGGTGGAGCTTTTGATTATTTGCAAAAGCCGCTTGATCGTGCCGAATTGTTGGAAACAATCGCCCGCGCCGTCGCCAAAATGCGCGCCGTGGACGAAGAAATCGTCGGTATTTCCGGCCCTATCGAACGCGTCAAAAAAATGATTGTCAAAGTCGCAGGCTCCAATTCGACGGTGTTAATTCGTGGCGAATCCGGCACCGGCAAAGAGCGCATCGCACGCGCCGTGCACAAAGCCAGTCCGCGTATCAACGAAAGATTTCAAGCCGTCAACTGTGCAGCAATCAATGAAAATTTATTGGAGTCCGAATTGTTCGGACACGAGAAAGGATCATTCACGGGTGCCCATGCCGAGAAAAAAGGCCTGTTTGAGATCTCTGACAAAGGCACGCTTTTTCTTGATGAAATCGGCGAACTCAATGTCAGCATGCAAGCCAAATTGTTACGTGCCTTACAGGAAAAAGAAATTACGCGCGTGGGCGGAACAAAATCCATCAAAGTTGACGTTAGAGTTTTGGCCGCGACCAACCGCGACCTTGAGGCGATGGTCAAAGAAAAACGTTTCCGCGAAGATTTATTTTATCGCCTGAACGTGATCCCGCTGGATATCCCTCCACTGCGTCAGCGCCGCGATGACATTACCGTTTTGATGGATTATTTCTTGCGCAAACATAGCGCGAATTCGGGTGGGAAGCCGATGAAAGTCGCCGCCGAAGCCCGTAAAATGTTGCTGGATTATGCGTGGCCTGGCAATGTCCGCCAACTTGAATCGGCCATTGAGCGTGCCCTGCTCTTGGCTGAAAGTGACGAGATCACGGTCGAAGATTTACCGATAGAAATTCGTAATGTTGCACGCCTCGAAGGGAGCGGCGGCTTTAAGCTCCCTGCCGAAGGGCTTGATTTTGAAGAACTCGAAAAATCCCTGTTAATTCAGGCCATGGATCAAACTAATTGGAACATCACCCGCGCCGCAAAATTACTAGGCCTGTCGTTCCGCACAATGCAGTATCGCCTCGATAAATTCGGCCTCGCACGGCCCAATCGTGGCGGCAAAGAAGAGGAAATGGAAGCGGAAGAAGTGACATAGGTTTTGTACTCGAACTGTTGCTATAATTCAGGAAAAGTTGGCGCAGAGATAAGTTATGACACATCAAATTTTGGAAGGAACGTGGGAAGAAATTAGTTGCCATGCCAGCGAATTGTCAGGACGAAGGGTAAGGTTGACGGTCCTTCCCGATCAGGAAACCCGGGAGCCGAACGAAGTTATGCTTGCGGCTATGCAAAGAATTGCGCAGCGTAACCAGGATAAGCCTTTAACCTCCGGTAAAACTACGCAAGACTTATTACGCCAAGCCAGAGACGGAGGCCTGTAGCGAGGTTGAAATTATAACCTTTGATAAAGGGCTTGAAAATCAGGTAGCGAAAAATGCGCCGACTGTCAAAATTCGCCTGTTTACGCCTCTGGTTGTTAACTAATTCGCTAACTCTATAACCGTGAAAAATACTCTTTACCAAATCGGCATTGACCTCGGCGGCACAAAAATCGCCGGCACTATTCTTGATCACGAAGGCAACGAAATCTTTGCCGAACACCAGCGCCCGCGCCGCGCCACCGAACAGGAAAAAGGCTACGCAAATATTGTGGACAAAATTGTCTCGCTGTACGACGAATTAAAATCGCACCTCGGCACAGCGGAACATACGTTTGGCATCGGCACACCAGGAGCAGTTTCTAAAAAAACCGGCCTGCTCAAAAATTCTAATACAGTGTGCCTGAATGGTTCGCCGCTCAAACAAGACCTCAGCAAAAAAATCGGGCGCGACGTAGCGATTGAAAATGATGCAAATTGTTTTGCGATGGCAGAAGCGAAAAACTACCCTGGCAAAGTCGTCTTCGGCGTCATTATGGGTACGGGATGCGGCGGTGGCATTGTCGTCAACGATCAAGTAATTTCCGGCTTGCAATCCATTGGCGGCGAGTGGGGGCATCATACGATCTATCCGAAAGACGGGCCGTATTGTTATTGTGGCAAGCGCGGCTGCATCGAAACGTTAATTTCCGGCGGCGGCTTGAAAAATCGTTTTTTTGAAAGATTTCGCGTCCCGCTGGAAGTAAAAGAAATTTTCGATCTGGCGAAAAAAAGTGACAACTATGCGACTGCATTTATAGATGAATTTTACGATAATTTCGGCATCGCGCTCAGCAACTTAATTTCTATTCTCGACCCTGATGTCGTCGTGCTGGGCGGCGGTCTGTCAAACATTGACGAGATTTATACGATTGGTCGAGCGCGGGTACGCAAGTATATTTTCAGTGATGAGTTGGAAACTCCGATAGTCAAAAACAAATACGGAGATTCGGCAGGCGTTATTGGCGCGGCGTTGATTGGAAAATAAAAATAACTACGTTTTAAAGTTTGGTAGCGTTGCGTCCCTGTAAAATCAGCATCACGATCACCACCAGCACCAAAATCATATCCAGCCCGATCAGGCCAATAGAAATTCCATGCAGTTGCCCGAATAAAATTTTGGCGGGATCAGTGGCGGCTAACATGTCAAGCTGATCACTAAATTGCGCTCTAATGTCATGAATTTTTGCAGCGACGATGAAGCGCGCAATAAAGGTTGTCAGCAAAGTTGCCAGATAAATTCCAAGTTCGACAAACCAGGCTTTGCGTCTGACTTCACGCGTCAGCAGGAGCAGCAGCAGCAAGACCACGCTCATCACCAAACCCGTGTATTCCAAATTTGCCAGCACTGGCGCGACCAGATCACCCGCCATGCGACGCGTTGGCAACACGGCAAAAGCCGCCTGTGCCACCGCCGTCGTAAAAAAAACCATCGCGCCTAACCATAATCCAAGCAATGCCAGTCGTAGTCGTTGGGACATAAAATTTATTTACTTTCTACTAATGGCTGCAGGTGGTTTTTCAAAAACTTTTCCGCTTCTTCCAGCGCCGCATCGTGGCGCTGTCGTAAATCTTCCAGCGTTAACGGAACCAGTTTGTCAGGCGTTATTCCATCGCCTTCGAGCTTGCGCCCTTTTGGTGAAACGTAGCCGAATTCACTAACATCAAGTTCCCCACCGCCTTTCAATTTCTTGCGCGTGGCCGCGAGCAAGCAGCCGCAGCTTTGACGACCAATAACCCACGCACGCCCGATTTCCTGCATAACGCCGGCAAATAATTCCGAGCCGCTGCCGGATGATTCGTTGACAATAACAATTACCAGGCCTTTGTAAAGTTGCCCGCCGGAGCGCCCGGCAGCCAGCAGATCAGGACGCCCTGAGCGCCTGATAAATTTACCAAACGGAACCAGGTTTCCAAAAAAATAACTACCAATTTCCAGGACCTCTGCCGGTGCGCCGCCGCCATTGCCACGCAAATCAACGATTAACCCCGGCGTATCTTTGAGCGCTATTAATTCCTGTCTGAATTGTTCGTGGCCCGGAGCTTTCCAGCGATTCAATTTGATGTACCCCAATCCTGATTCCAATCTGCGCCCAAAAACCTGCACCGCCGTCGAATACACTTTGCGCTTTAATTTCACTTCAAATGTTTGCGAAATATCTTCCGGGTTTTCCAGCCACAGTAAAACTTCACTGTCTTCAGCACCATCAAGCAGATTGACGTAAGCCAGAATTTTAGTTGCACGATCAGAGGAAGAAGAACCAATCAGCGCATAAATTTCTGCCAGCCTTTCTTCAATCGGTTTTTTATCAATTGCCCTGACAATCATGCCGGATTTCACACCAGCTTTTTCAGCTTCAGAACCTGAAATAACACTCACAATAACGTTTTGCCCTTCGACTTCAGAAATTGAAATCCCCGGCGTGACAGCTTCGAGGCGATTATATAAATATCGTTTGTAAGGATCGCGGATCCGCGTATGCGCATCGTGCAACTCGCCCACCATCCTTTGCAAAAGCTGATAAAACGCGGCCTCATCTGTGGCCTCTCCCACGTACTCTTTGTAACGTTTCCGCACGTCTTTCCAATCCACGCCGTTCATTTTCGGGTCGTAGTATTTTTCGCTGACGGTCGTCCAGACATAATCAAAAATTTCTTTACGATCTTTGCCGGAAAGGGCAGGCTGAACAGGAACCTGAGCGCATGCCGCGAGCGTCACAGCCATCACGACAGCCCAAAGTAAAATGTTGCGAAGAATGCGGCGAGATTTCATGAATCAACCATGTTTAAGGGGGCAGGTTTGAGCTTCTATCAGTTCGCGGACATCACGTGCGCATTTGTGCGATGATCTGGCTTAGCTTTTGAATATCCTCTTTGGCGGCTTCGAGGGTGCGCTTGCTCGCCATATAATTTTTCCAATGCTCGGTCTCCACCAAAACTTTCAACTTCTCTTCGCCCAGGGCGCCAGCCAGCATGGCCAGGATAATCCCCGCGATTTGCGTATGCTCAACATAGCTCGCAATAACGGCATAAGCAGTTTCGGCGGCCTCTAAATCAAATTGTTTTTCGTTTTCGTTCATTGCACAAAGGGTAGTTCAGTAATTATTGCGCTCCCCTGCGCAACTTCATGTTGCCGCAACATAAATTTCGTGCCAACCGCCAGATAATAACGATGCACATAACCCAGCGCGATGATGCGATCAAGCGCCAGGCTTTTTATACTGCTGGTGATGGCACCGATTTTTTTGCCATCCTCAGTCCAAAGCTCAGTGCCTTTTTCCGGTACCTTATCCGCCTCAATTAACAACCCGCGCAATTGTTTCGCTGGCTGACCACGCCAATGAATCCGGGCAATAACTTCCTGCCCAAGATAGCAACCTTTGGTGTAGCTGATCGCTTTATCAAAACCAGCTTCGAGCAAAATATTATTTTCGTCCACGTCTACGCCTTCGCGTGGAATACCAAATTCCAGCCTTGCGATTTCCAAAGCTTCGCTGCCTGCGGCGGTTGCGCCGCACTCAAGCAAAGCCTGACGAATTTGGGTTTTGTCTGCACTGGCCATCATCAAATCAAACCCTTGTCCACCGCAGCGCGAATGTGCGGCGAGCAAAATTTTTGTGCCGTTAATTTCGCCAGAATAATTGCGATATTCCGGCGCAGTTTCGATTGGTTGCACCATTAATTCTGACAACAACTTTGCTGCCTTCGGCCCCTGCAACGAAAGTACAGAATTTTGCTCGGTGACATCGTTAACAAAAAATTCTCCGGCGGGAACAAAGCGACTGAGGTTTTTGAAAATCACTTCGCGGTACTGCGCATCCAGTTCGATTAAGAATTTCTCGCCAGTTTGGTAAAAGCGACAAAGCGCCACAACTTTGCCCTGAACATTAAGAAAAGCCGCGAGCGTTCCTGCGCCTGGTTGCAAAGCTTTCACATCGTTCGTAACCAGGCCGTTGAGAAATTGCACAGCGTTTTTGCCGCTGACTTCAAGCAGTGCAGTAAACGGCAGTTCGATGACGGCTGCCGCATGGCGAAGAGCTTCGTATTCGCTGCGCACAGCGCCATAATCGCGTGGTGTTATCGTGTTAATGATGGGTGAATTGACGGCTTGAATTGACATGGAAATCCAGACTCAAACACAAAAACAACGGGTAGATTCTTTATTCCTCAAACAGCGTTGCGTGCATTTGCCGGAAGCGTTCGGCATGCGCTCTTTCGGCCTTGGCTAAAGTCGCAAACCAGTCGGCAACTTCGTCCAGGCCTTCGCTGCGTGCAGTTTGCGCAAATTCCAAATACATCTCATTGCCTTGCCAGCTTTCATCCTCAAGCGCAGAGGCAAGATTTTGTTGTGTCGTGCCAAATGGTTTACCCGTCGCCGGATCGCCGACTTCCTTTAAAAAATCCAGGCTCCCCTGCGAATGACTGGCCTCACCCTCGGCCATATCGCGGAACATTCCGGCAGCATCGGCATAGCCCTCGACATCGGCCTGACGAGCGAAGTACAAATAACGACGATTGGATTGCGCGGCTTCGGCAAAAGAGGTTTTGAGATTTTCGCTGGTTTTTGATCCGGCTAATTTGGACATAAGAAAAATCAAACGGCAAAGAGCAAATTTTACAAGGCAAAAGGTCGGGACTTGATGATTAGCAGCGCCGACCTTTTAGCTTTTCCTGGTTGCCTTTTAAGTTAAGCAGAAAACGAAGTTCCGCAACCACAACCACCGCTCGCGTTCGGGTTACTGAAGGTAAAGCCCGATCCCATCACGTTATTGACGTAGTCAATTTCCACGCCGCTGAGGTATTGGGCGCTAAACATATCAACGAAAACTTTTACTCCTTCTTTGACGACGACCTCATCGGTTTCCGCCGGAGCTTCTTCAATGTTCATCGCGTATTGGAAACCTGAGCAGCCGCCCGGCACGACCCGCACACGCAAGCCGCCCTGTTCACCAGGGTTTTCATTTTCGATAAATTTCTTAACTTCACTAATCGCATTTTCTGTTAGAACGAGTTCCATAGTTGTTTAATTCTCCTTGTAAAAAAATCAAATTATTCCGTTATTAAATCGCCGAATCCGGCTACTTCCTCGCGCAAAGTTCTTTCCACCATCCCCTTGAGTGTGATCGTCGAACTGGGACAACCAACACACGCGCCTTTCAGCTTAACACGAATGTCACCG
>JANMKB010000524.1:0-3156 GCA_031371805.1 Blastocatellia bacterium
TAATTGCTGCAACTCCTTCAGCACGGCTATGGCTTCCGCCTGTTTGCCTGCGCGCGCATACACATTGCCGAGCGCCGCCAGATATTCGCTACCGCGATCTGTGGCGCGTTGCACTTCGGCAATCGCTTCGTCGTGCTGGCCGGTTTGGGTGAGCGCCAGCCCCAGCAATAGATGTGCAAGCGACAAATTTTGATCCATTGCCAATGCCTTACGATAAGCAGCGATGGCTTCATCGTAGCGGTGCGCGATGTAATACGCATAGCCTACATCGGTATTGACGACGAGCGAAAGCGGGTCAAGTTTCTGTGCCTTTTTCAGCAGGTTAATGCCCTCGTCATATCGTCCAATTAAGGACAAATAAAGTCCGTGCGATTGCGAAAAATACGCATAATTTGGATTGAGTAGCAAAACCTGCACAGCGAAAGCCTCGGCTTTATCTCGTTGCCCGCTATCACTCAAAGAGATTGCCATCATCAAGCAGGCATGCGCCGACTTCTGATCCAACGCCCACGCTTTGCGCGCTGCGGCACTACCTTTTGATATCACAACCTCAGGTGGCAAGGGGATATACCATTTGCCGATATAATAGGCATTGGCAACAGCCGCCCAGCCTTCGGCAAAGTTAGGATCCAGCGCGACTGCTTCCTCAAAATAGCTGATCGCCTTTTTCAGCGATTCGCCTGTTCGCAAATTGAATTGATAGAGTCCTTTCAGATACGCCAGATACGCTTCGAGGTTGTTGGTTTCGATGCGAGAGCTTTCGTCATTGCACAAAATCGCTTGCAGGTTCGCGTTGACGCTGCAACTGATTTCCTTTTCGATTGCCATGATGTCGGTCAATGGTTTGTCGCGCTCGCTTGTCCAAATCACATGACCATCTTCCGTACTCCGCAAACTGACATTAATTTGTAGCCGATCATTGTTACGCCTGATGCTGCCTTCCAGAATGGCGGCGACGTTCAATTGCTGGCCCGCTTCCCGCCAATCAATCGGCTTCCCTTTGAAGCGAAACACAGACTCGCGGGCGATCACTTTGAATTCTTTGAGGCGCGATAAATCCTGAATCAGGTGTTCGGTCAGACCGTCGGTAAAATATTCCTGCTCGACATCCCCACTCAAATTTTTGAACGGCATCACCGCGATAGATTTTGGTTGTGCTTGCGCTGATCGCTGATCTCGAAAATAAAGTGCGCCTGCTGTACAACTCAGCAGCACGGCAATTCCGATGAGCCACAGCCAACGTTTTTTTGTCGGCAAAGGGGCCGGAATTGAAATTTCTACCACTGGTTCTGCTCGCTCAATAATTTCTGCTGCGTCGGTTTTTAGCTCCGGCATGGCAGTTTTACCTTGTCCCTTTACCTGTCCGCTGTCATTCGTGCCCTGCCTAACCTCCGCGATAAAGCGGTAGCCTACGGTCGGAATCGTTTCGATAAATTTGCCCGCTCCGTTGCCATTGCGCAGTGTCTTGCGCAGCAGCGAAATGTTTTTGGTTAAGCTGATCTCTT
The DNA here is from genome assembly GCA_031371805.1 of Blastocatellia bacterium. Classification (GTDB taxonomy): domain Bacteria; phylum Acidobacteriota; class Blastocatellia; order RBC074; family RBC074; genus JAFDVL01. The sequence continues at coordinate 1,506 of JANMKB010000524.1, forward strand.
CGACAAAGGTGTCGGGCCAGATGCGCTCCATCAAATCTTCTTTGCGCATGACTTGACCGGGTTGTTCCAGCAGCGCCAGCAATGTCTCAATCGCTTTTGGTTCAAGCCGCACCCGTTCGCCATGATGGAATAAAATGCGTTGCGTCGGGTCTAGTTGAAAATCTCCGAATTCGTATAAGTGACTATTTTGCTTGCTCATAACCCCTCGTAAGCCTTTCCCCAGCTTTTCCCCAGCTTTTCGTAAGGACACGAATCAGGCGTTCCGGTAAGGTCAGCACTGTCGGTCATCAGAAAAAAATCAAATGGTCAGAACGGCATCAGTCGGCAGCCACAAACACCGAGCCTGAATCTTCATCATGAAATGCGGAATTCAAGCGAAACATTTCATGACGTGTGCCGGAATTGCTGTTTGACGAACACTGATGTGTGCAATGGCGGTGCGATTATAGGGCATTGGTCGTTTCCTAATCAAACGATCAGGAGAAGATGAAGACGCTAAGCGATCTCACTGCCGTTGCACAAAATTGTAAATCGAAAAAACTGAATTGCTGGTACTACGCCGAACTGTTCGGCAAATTCTGTTCCAACGGGGGCGGATGACGGAATTGTGCGCCAATCTCAATACCAGCCGCATTTTTATTGTCCACCGCCGCAAGCGGGCGGCGTTACCTGGGTCTTCGCCACTGTCAGATATTTCCGACACTTGACGCGACGGTGTCAGCGGAACATGGCAGCAACAAATGTATTCATCACAAAAATCAGACGTGGCAGTTTTGCTTCAGAAAATACGTTTTATGAAGTGAGAAAAGCTTGCACTCAATCTTCGGAGAAAAATCATGCGTACTCGACCATTCCCTGGCATCGTACTTCTGCTGTTGTTGGGCGTAACATTGGTAAACGCACAGCAGGAAACCGCGACTATCACCGGCGAAATCAAAGATGCTTCCGGGGCGACGATCCCGCAGGCAGCGATCACTATTACCAACATTGAGACAGGCATCAGCCTCAAGACCGTCAGCAGCGATCAGGGCATGTACACCGTGCCGAATTTGCGCCCCGGCGCCTACACTCTCACCGTCGAAAAGACTGGGTTTACGAAAACCGTGCGCAGCGGCCTGGTGTTGCAAGTCAATCAGGTCGTGCGTTTGGATTTCGCGTTGCAGGCAGGTAGCGTCAACGAAGTGGTTGAAATCAGCGGCAGCACATCGTTACTCGAAACCGAAACGTCCTCGCGCGGGGCCGTCATTGACCAAAAGAAAATCGTAGACCTGCCGCTGAACGGACGCGATTACAACCAGCTTGCCTTGCTCTCGCCCGGCGTGTTGGCGGGGACACCGCGTCTGGCTTCGATTGGGTTCAAGGGCGCGCTCAACGTCAATGGCAATCGCGTATTTATGAACGTGTTCATGCTCGACGGCGTGGACAATGTTTCGTACTCGAACAGCTTTCGCGGCGACAACGTGCAGGTCGTGCAACCGTCCATCGAAGCCTTGCAGGAATTCAAGATTCAGACCAACGCCTATTCCGCCGAATTCGGACGCTCCGCTGGGGCAGTCATCAACGTGACGATCAAATCTGGCACGAATCAGGTGCGCGGCAGCGTGTATGAATTTCTGCGCAACCGTTCCCTGGATGCGAACAATTTTTTCTC
>JANMKB010000622.1:0-3811 GCA_031371805.1 Blastocatellia bacterium
CCTCCGCCCGGCGTTGGATTGAAAACCGTGACTGCGGCGGTGGCGACATTCGCAATGTCTGCGGCGGTGATGGCGGCAGTTAATTTTGTGCTGGAAACAAACGTTGTGACGCGATCCGTACTATTCCAGCGGACGACGGAGCCGTTGATAAAATTGCTGCCATTTACCATCAGCGTAAAGGCCGGCAGCGTATTGAAGGTCGAAGTCGGATTGAGACTGGCGATGACAGGCACAGGATTGTTCACCGTCAACGAAGCCTCAGACGACAATCCGCCGCCGGGAGTCGGAGTGAAAACCGTGATTTTTAAGATACCTGCCGCGGCTACGTCAGCGGCAAATAAAGTTGCTGACAACTGTGTGCCGGAAACAAAAGTTGTGACACAATCTGCGCCGTTAACTCTGACCACAGAATTTGGACGGAAGCTGCTGCCCGTCAAAGTCAGGGTCAAATTATTTGCGCCGACGAGCAACGAAGCCGGGTTAAGGGTAGTGAGAACAGGAACCGGATTTTGAATCGCTAATGGAATAGTGTTGGTTGTGCCGCCGCCCGGAGTCGGCGAGAAAACTGTGATGTCCACCGTGCCAACATTCGCAATGTCAGCCACCGTGATCGCCGCATTCAGCTGCGTGCCGGAAACAAAAGTTGTGACGCGATCAGCGCCGTTGAGTCGGACTTTTGACGCGCCGACAAAATTCGTCCCGTTGACCATTAAAGTGAAAGCCGCGCCTCCGACAATTACTGGTGCGGGATTGATGCTGGTCAGGGTTGGCAGCGGGTTGGTTTGGATAGTTGTAAAATCCAGTTCGGCTGATAATCCGCCACCCACCGCAGGATTGAAAACTCGGACTTTCGCTGTCCCGGCATTCACGACATCCGTGGCGGGAATTATCGCTGTGACCTGCGTTGCCGAAACAAATGTAGTCGCCCGATCTGCGCCATTCCAGCGAATGACTGCGCCGTTGACAAAGCTGCTGCCGTTCACTGCCAGCGTAAACTGGCTGCTGCCGGAAGCGATGGAACTGGGCGCCAGACTGGTTGCGACTGGAACCGGATTCGGCGGAATAATCGTGAAGGTTGCGGTCGAAGTTGTGCCACCACCTGGAAGCGGATTGAAAACTGTCACGGCGGCTGAGCCTGCGCTGAGAATGTCGGCGGCGGTGATCGCCGCCTGCAATTGTGTCGCGCTCAAAAACGTCGTGACGCGGTCTGTGCCATTCCAACGCACAAGGGAATTGTTATTAAAATTTGTGCCGTTAACCGTGAGCGTGAAGGCGGCGGTCGTGGCAAACATTGAAGTCGGGCTGATGTTGGTCAGGGTTGGTAATGGGTTGTTGACCGCGATAGTGACGGATGGGCCAGGCGCTGAAATCACGAGCGCAACTTCTTCGCCCCCATCAACCACACTCGAAGGGACCGGACTGTTTGCAAACGTTATCTGCGTCGTGACGCCAACTTTTTTGATGTCGAAGGTCACGGTAAAAAGTTGGCGCACACCCGCCGCAAATGTTTGATTGCCGAGGTAGCCCAGAATGACGCCGATTTTTCCGGCCTGCGTTGTGTTAGGAATCAGCGACGCTCCGACTGCTCCACTCCCCAGCGTAATGACTGGATTATCCAGGATCGTCTGATCATACGCGAGACTTAATCCGAAGGCGGATTCCGTTCCTTTAGCTTCGTACTCAATGGACAATGTAACTGAGGTTGCGGTTTGATTTGAATTAATGATTTTGAGATCACCGACCGCTTCAGGCTTAGTGGTTCTTATATCAGCCGGAGATTTTGGGCCGCCTGCTGCGACTAATGGATCAACGCCCGTGGCATATCTGCCTGCCTGCACCCAGTCCGCCATTGTGATGAGACCATCACCTTTGGTTTCTTTCGGAGCGCAATCCGCCCGTTGAAATTCGCCGCCGTTTTGGGCGGTGTCATCGCCCGCCAGGAAACGTCCAATTAACACCCAGTCGGCAATGCCGACGGAGCCTTTTCCGGCTTCTGTGCGGGACGAAACATCGCCTTCATAGCCGCCGGGAGGAAAATCGGATTTAGCGCCGCGCACCGAGATAATAAAAGTTGCGCTGACGATGAGCGCGATCAGGCTGAGCGCCAGCCCGCGTGAGAATTGGTGAGTGATTGATCGCATATTAAATTCTGGCATGAGTGATTCTCCGTCTAAAAAATGATCTGGTTAGTGAGGCAAACTTTGCGTTGATGAGGTCTTTGGTCTTTGGCTTTTGGTCCTGGCACATTTGTCCGAATGGTTTGTCTCCGCCGATAGTAACGCAAGAGTTAATCTTCTGGCCAGGGTGAATATTTTCATTACCTCGCCAAAGACCAAAGACCAAAAAACAAAGACCTGAATCGTTACCGAATATTTACTTTCACAACATTTGCGGGTTGACCGTCAACGATTAACTCAACGTTAATTTCGCCGCGCCCGATGAGGCTGCGCGGAATTTTCGCGTTGATTTGATCTACGCCTGTGTAACGACCCTGCGATCCGGCATATGCAACAGGAACTGAGATGCTGCCAATTCTGAGTTGGACTTTACTCAATTCAGCATGTTTGATGCCCGTGCCGAACAGGATCAAAAAGACCTGCTCGGTTTTGCTGCCGAGATTTTCGCCGAGGTCAATTGGCATTGAAATCATTTTGCCGCTGCCTGCATCGTAGCGTGCAACTGGTTCCCAGCTTTGCGAATTGTCCGCACTGACGCGAACTGCCTGTGCTGCCGCTACGCCACCGCCTGTTGAATCCGCCGAAAAGAGGCTGGGTGCGATGGTGCGAATTTGCAACAAGCCGCGTGAGGTGACGCCATTCGCATTACTGATCGTGACGGTTGCGGAACCTTCCGCCATTTCCGCCGGAATTAGATAATTTACCTGCGCCGGCGAAACAAAAAATAATTGGGCGGCTCGTTCGACGCCTTTGCTGTCAGTGATTTTGACCCCTGTGCCAGCCAGAGCGGTCGGCAGCGGCAGGGCAGCAGCGGCGACGCTTGCGGTTGCCAGATCAACGCCAAAGGCAGAGGCGATTGAATCGCCAGCTAACTCTGGGCCGATATAACTTGCAGCGCGAACATTCGCTATCGCGCGTCCACTGATATTGATGGCGGCGGCTTCGTAAGTTGCTTTGGGCAACAACGTCGCGTTCACATCAGAAATATTGCGAGCCAGAATCTGATCGTCAAAGCTAATTTTGGTGGCGACCGGATCGAAGCCGCCCATTGGTGCAAAGTAGGCCGTGAGGAAAGTTTGTTTGCCTGCCGCGATTACCTGACCAGTGGACAGCGCCAGCATAAATCCGACGCGACCTTCGCTGACGTTCGTCGCATTGACGTTCACAGCCCAGCCTTCAGGAGTTACGACGTGCGAGAAACTCATCACCTTCGGATCGTAATTCAAACTAAATGACATGCCGCTTTCGTTCCCCTGCGCTTCGATTTCAAGCGGTAGCGCATTCAGTTCGCCGCGTTTGAAATCCGTATTGCGGGTGCGCACGATTCTCGTCGCTTCGGGTTGTGAATTTTCAAGACTTAAAACTTCGGTGGGGGCAAAAGCTGGCGTGGGGCGACTTGTGCCTGCCGCCGGAACCACCGGGTCAAGACCGACCGCAAACCTGCCTGCCTGCACCCAATCCGCGACTGTCAATTTGCCGTCGCCATTGGTTGCAAGCGGAGCGCAATCGGCGCGTTGGAATTCACTGCTATTTTGCACAGTGTCGAGTCCCGCCGCGAAGCGTCCAACTTGGACCCAGTCAATAATTGTGACCTTCCCGTCGTTATTGCCAGTGGGGCGCGGCGAAACATCGGC
>JANMKB010000652.1:0-9032 GCA_031371805.1 Blastocatellia bacterium
AATTTTGCTCGGCGCTGGAACAGTGCTTTCTTCGGCACAGGCACAAATCGCGCTGGATGCGGGGGCGGAATTTTTGGTTTCTCCCGGCACAAATCCTGCCGTAGTTGATTTCTGCATCGCTAAAAACATTACAATTTTTCCTGGCGTTTGCACTCCGACCGAAATCGAAATGAACCTTGCCAAAGGCCTCAGCGTAATGAAATTCTTTCCGGCTGAACCCGCTGGCGGAGTCAAATTTCTAAACGCGATTTGTGCGCCGTACAAAGACGTGCGATTTATCCCAACGGGCGGTATTGATACCAAAAACATTGGTGATTATTTGGCTCTCCCGCAAGTCATAGCCTGTGGCGGAAGCTGGATGGTGAAGCCTGAATTGATAAAAGAAAATAATTTCGCTGAAATAAAACGGCTCTCGGCAGAAGCAGTCAAACTTATTAACCGTTAATTTATTTGCCACAGATTGCACCGATAAAGCCAGATTGGCACAGCTTAATTCAAATCAGTGTCAATCAGTTTTCATCGGTAAAATCTGTGGCAAAAACCTGAGCCATGAACATCAAACCGAAAGAACAATGCAAGTGGGATTTAGTTTCGCTCGGTGAAGTGATGCTGCGCCTTGATCCGGGCGACGGGCGCATTCACACGACGCGCACGTTTTGTGTGTGGGAAGGCGGCGGGGAATACAATGTTGCGCGAGGGCTGAAACGCTGCTTCGGGATGGACACGGCGGTCGTGACTGCGCTGGCGGATAATCCGGTTGGGCGGCTGGTGCAGGACCTGATTTATCAGGGCGGTGTAGACCAGTCACATCTGCGCTGGGTCAAATATGATGGTGTTGGCAGGGAGTCTCGCAACGGCTTGAACTTTACGGAAAAAGGCTTTGGTGTGCGCGGCGCGATGGGTTGTTCTGATCGCGGTCACACGGCTGTTTCGCAACTTAAACCAGGCGATATTGATTGGGAAAAAATCTTTGGGGAAGAAGGCGCGCGCTGGTTTCATTGTGGCGGAATTTTTGCGGCTTTGTCGGAAACTACGCCACTGGTAGCCAAAGAAGCGATGGAGTGCGCGAAGAAATATGGCACGATTATTTCGTATGATTTGAATTATCGGCCCTCGCTCTGGAAATCAATCGGCGGCTCAAAAAAAGCCATTGCAGTTAATCGCGGCCTGGCGGAACTGATTGATGTGATGCTTGGCAATGAAGAGGATTTTACCGCCGCGCTTGGCTTTGCGGTCGAAGGTGTAGGCGATCATTTGTCAGCGCTTGATCCCACGAATTTTGGACGGATGATTGCGCAGGCAGTGCGCGAATTTCCTAACTTTAAGGTAGTCGCCACGACGCTGCGAAATGCTAAAACTGCCACGGTCAACGATTGGGGCGCGGTTTGTTTTTACGATGGACAACTTTTTCAAGCAACCTTACGGGAGGGACTTGAAATCTATGATCGTGTCGGTGGTGGTGACTCTTTCGCGTCAGGCTTGATTTACGGATTCCTCACAGGACAAGGCGCACAACGCGCAGTTGATTACGGTGCGGCGCACGGCGCATTGGCGATGACTACGCCAGGTGATACGACGATGGCGACACTGGCCGAAGTTGAAAAAATCATGCAGGGCGGCGGTGCACGGGTTGATAGATAGGCGCGGCGCAAGCTTTGATCATCCATTTTCATTCAGCGGCACAAATGAAGGGAACGGTCAGGGGCAGTCTGAATTAAACCATTACCACTTGAAATTAATATGATTGACAGTCTGATACGCCTGCGCTAAATTCCGCACGACCTCAAAAGCATTACAACTTTGGATCGAAGGATGGCTGGATTGGATTTCTGGCAGTTGTTCACGCCATAAATGTTTCGCCCCGCCAATTTGCCATACTCAGTCAGGCAGTAATTTAACCAAGGGGGAGATGTGTCTATCGTTTCAGATAGTAGCGTAGCTGTATGTTTGTATCCTCAGCACAAAAGTACGAGTGAGTTTTCCAGCCTGAAAATTGCTCGCTACGAGATTCGTTTGCGGGCAGAAGAGTCTGCGGCTGTACCTGCCTTTGCCGGCTCGACTCTGCGGGGCGCGTTTGGACAGGCGTTGAAAAATACGGTATGTGTCACCCGTCATCGGAATTGTGAATCCTGCCTGGTCTCTCGTCAGTGTATTTACCCACAGGTTTTTGAGACAACGCAACAATACAACGAACAACAAAGAGATGTGCCGCCACCTTATATGCTTGACCCTCCGGTTCATCGGCGTCGTAAACCGCTCAGCGATGAACCGGATGCTGCTTTAGGACAATGGGAACGCTATCGTGAGCTTGCCAAAGACGATGAATTAGTTTTCGGGTTGATGTTGATGGGCAAAGCGATTTCGCATTTGCCTTATCTGGTATTGGCAATTCACCGGATGGCAGAACATGGGCTGGGCAAAGGGCGCGGACGATTTTCTTTAATTGAAGTTGTCAACGTTGATGCCAGAGGTCATCGCACCGCAATTTATCAGGGCGAGACACAACGATTTCTTACCGACAATGCGAAGCCGGAAAACTTAAGCGATTGGATGAATGTACGGCTTGCACAATTGCCAGCCCGGGAAAGCGTAAAGCTGAAATTTGAAACCCCGACACGCATCAAATCGGATGGCGATTTACAGACACAAGCACCCTTTGATTTGCTGATCCGTAACATCATGCGACGCGTGAAATTGCTGCTGGAATTTCACGGCGAAACCAATTGGGAAGCTGATTATCAGGCGATCCTGGCACAGGCACGAATGATCACAACGACTACATCACATTTACGCTGGTGGGATATGGCGCGGTATTCACAGCGGCAGCAAGCACATTTACGCATCGGCGGTTTCGTTGGATACAGCCAATACGCAGGCGAGCCTTTACAGGAGTTATTACCCTTGCTCGTAGCCGGAGAAATTTTGCGCATTGGAAAGAATACCAGTTTTGGATTGGGGAAATATGAAATTTGTACTGAGTAATTACGGGTAAATTGAAAAAGTATACGGCTCCGCAGCCGAAAAATATTAGGAAGAGTCGAATTTGATTCAGCTTGGATTTTGTCTTGTCAGGAGTCAATCGTGAATGAATTAATACGAACATTAATTTTAAGTTTACTTGTACGCGGCATTGAAGATTGTTTTGCTCTGGTAGGGCGTAGCTCCGAAATAGACTGGCAAAAACTTCTTTCCAGGTGTGGGGCTGGGAAGTTGGTGTCTTTATTGCTAGTTAGTGAGCAAGAACAGACACCTGAAGAGCAGCTCTTAATTGCGCTTTATCATCAGGCGATTTCTCTAGCTGCAACGGATGAAAGGGACGGTGTTGGGTCAGCAACGAACACTGGCTTTATTTCTGGATTGCGTCCTGTTTTTGACCGTATCGAATTGGGAAACCCGCACTCCTCAAAACCGCGTCAGTTCAAATATCAAGCATTGACTGCGGCCTATTTCGAGCCGCCTTTTTTGCCAATCAATGGAACAACAATTAACAGCGAAGATGCGGAAGCACATTTACAAGGACTTCACGAACGATTAGTTGATTTACAAACGGAAATTGACTGGAACAGTTTTGATTGTGTCTACACACATTTAATTAATCTCTTACAGGTGTATGCCTGGTGTTTACCTGCCAATCCTCGCGCTGCGCATCCAGACATTTCGATCTATGATCAAGTGCGAGTTGAGACAGCTATTGCGTCTTGTCTTGCCATTAATTATAACCCTCAAAATAATTTGTCGAGTGATGTACATAATCCACCAATCGAACCACAATTTTTGTTATTGACAGGCGGCATTTATGGCATTCAGGAATACCTTTATGATATCTCAACGATTGGCGCAGGCGGAGTTGCCAAAAGGCTTCGTGCTCGTTCGTTCTATGTTCAATTGCTAACGGATGCTTTTTGTTTGCAAGTCATGCGTTTGTTCGGTCTGCCCATCATGAATCAACTGATGGTAGCAGGTGGCAGGTTTTATTTGTTGTTGCCGAACGCGCCGGAAGTTGAAGAGAAATTGCTGCAATTGCGTCGTGAACTTGAGCAATGGATGCTGGCACAATTTCATGGCACTCTCACCATTAAATTTACTACGCAAATTTTGCAGGATTCTGATTTCCAATCTGGTCATTTCGGTAACGTGATTGCTCATGCGCAAGCCAGCCTCGCCCAGCAACAGAATCAATGGCTGACAGACGTTTTACAAGCAAGCAATCCGGCGAACGGTTGGACAGATGAATTTGTGCGCGATCCATTTGGGGCGGGTGAAAGCATCTGTCTTGCGTGTAAACGATTCCCCGCCAAATTCAACTCAGAAAACAATCCAACAGGTGAGAAAGACATCTGCGCCCAATGCCAGAACCAGTTAGAGCTTGGCAGGCAGCTAACACATACGGAATTTGTCTCATTCTTTGCTGACAACACAGGCAGGATTGACTGTGGAGGTCTATCAGCATCAATCGGGGATACGCCTCAAGCTGGCGCATTTCACGTTGTGCGTTTCAATAATCCAGATTTGCTGCCTGCTAATCGGTTCTCAGCCTCCTTTCGCTATCTTACCAATTACGTGCCGCGCGATGATGATAGGAACCCCTGGACATTTGAAAGTATCGCAGCGGAACGATTTATTTCAGATTCAGATATTGACGAAGATCGTGGACGCCGTGCGTTACTGGGGATTCTCAAGGCAGATGTGGATTACCTCGGTTTGATTTTTCAGGAAGGGTTGCGGCGAGACGCACCTGCGCAGGGATTGGATTCGATCACCAGAATTTCTGCGCTCAGCCGCCAATTAGAATGGTTTTTTTCAGGCTGGTTGGAATGGAAGCTCCGCACAGAATATGACGGCTGCTATGCCGTGTATTCCGGTGGAGATGATTTGCTGTTGATTGGGCCGCGAGGACGAATGTTGACGATGGCAGGAAACATTCAGCATATTTTTCAAACTTACACGCGCAACCCTGCCATCACTTTGTCGGCGGGACTGGCGATTGTGAAATCGCGTCTTCCTCTGGCGCATACCGTAGCCGAAGCTGACGCTGCTTTAGAGCAGGCGAAAAACAATGGACGCGACAGTCTTTGTTTTCTCAATGATCCAATGAAGTGGCAGGAATTTTCCGCAATCAGTGTTGAGATTCAAAAATTATCCCGTCTGGTTGCAGTGCGGGACGAAGGGCGGCGCGTGCCATCTGGGTTCCTCTACGAGCTTTTGCAGGCGGCAGAGATGCGAAAGGCTTATAAAGAGAAGGATGACTTGCTGGCGCTGCGTTACCACCCACGTTTAGCGTACCAAATCGCACGAAATATTGACCCCGACCGACAACGTGAGTTATTTGAGTGGGCAACACGTCTGTTGCAATTACCGGAAGGTGCGGAAACCCAACATCTCTGGCAACACCTGAGATTAATTACCCAATGGGCGTTACTTGAGAGGAGAGAATCATAAATGTTTCATACGAAATGTAATCAATGTGGGAAGGATTTTTATCCAAAGGAATCGTGGCAAACAAATTGTTTCGACTGTTTTAGAAATAACAAAAGCCAGGGAGGGCGACCAGGAAATACTGCTCAATCCTCGCATTCCCGACAAGCCAGTAGGCCACCAGGAATTCAGCGAGTTATTTACGCTGATCCAGTCCTGAGCTTTGCGGACTATCTCGCTGAGATCAAAGAGAAAAAATATTTTCGAGACTCAGACAAAATACGTGAAGACTTGCTGACCGAACATGCCCGTGTGGTGGCTCTGAAATTGGTTGATTCCGAAGTATCGGCAGGGCAGATTCGACGTTTTTTCAGCAAGGCACGCAGTATTGAGCAAAAACTTGATACACAGACTCCTTTCGATTCGCTCAAGGGTGATTTGGAGAAAATGCAACCACATGCTGCCAATATTGTTGGGCGTGAACAGAGTGTAGGAAAAAGAGAAAGGCTGGAATGTCTACACGAATTTATCGTGGCAAATGTCAATTTGGCAAAAGAAAGTGAGAGCGCTTTTCGCAAGGGATTCTTGCCGCATTTTGAAAGTGTTCTAGCTTATTTCACTTACTATAAACCTAAAAATTCATCGAGGTAAAAACATGGCTTGGAATTTAATTGAGTATATTCCGATTACTGGAAAAATTATTTTTAAAAGTGGCGCTCATATCGGCACCAGCAAAGATGAAATGGTCATTGGCGATAATGATGGACCGGTGATTCGTCATCCCTGGACTAGGGAACCTTACATTCCTGGTTCATCAATCAAGGGCAAGATACGCTCTTTGAGTGAGCATCGGCTGGATAAAGTTCCGCCAGAAGGGAAGCCGCATGGTTGTGATGATGTGGCATGCATTTTATGCAAAGTGTTTGGCCCGCATAATAAGAAAAATCACCCGCACGGCCCAACGCGCCTGATTGTGCGAGACGCAAATTTGCATCCAGACTCCATTAAAAAAATGATCGAGGTGCAGGAGAAAGGATATTCCTTCACTGAATCGAAAACGGAAAATTGGATTGATCGCAGGTCAGGAATGGCGGGAGATGGTGGGTTACGCGTGCAGGAACGGGTTGTCGCGGGGACTGAGTTTGCCCTTACTCTTTCCGTAAGAATATTCAAAGATGATGACAAGAAAAAAATTCTCGGACTGATAACTAAATCATTAGACCTGGCGATCCATGACTCGTTGGGTGGATCAGGTTCACGCGGCTATGGCTGGGCTGAATTTCAATATGAAGTCGGCGCACCAATTTCAACCAAAGGTGAATAGCGCTGTGAAAATCTATCAAACGAAAATCACGCTCAGTTCAGCATCCGCCTCGTTATGGCAGGCAGATATGGTGTGGGGACATCTTTGTTGGAGCTTGTTACGGCGGCACAACGAGGAAGCCTTACGTTCATTTTTAGAATTGTATGAAAATCGTCAACCACCGATTTTAATTTCGGATGGTTGCCCAGGTGATTTTTTGCCCGCGCCACGATTGCCTGTCATTACTGCAACCTCGGCAAAGACCAAAGCGGAACGAATTGACGCGCAAATCCAACGAAAAAATATTCGTCTGACGGGTTGGTTGACGCTGGCGAATTTCAATCAACTACGTCAGCAACCAGAAATAGCAGTGCCACATGCCGATGTCAGCGCTTTGACAGGTTCGCGTATTCAACCAAAAAATCAGCTTAACCGTTTGACCGGGACAACCAGCGCCAGCGGTGAATCCCTCTATGAAATAACGGAACATTTATTTCGTGAAATAACATTGTATTGGAAAATTGACGATGCCTATCTAACAGTCGTCGAAGATTTTCTCGTAGATTTACAAATGAGCGGATATGGCAAACGCAAATCCGTCGGGTATGGACAAATTGCCAGCATTTCCGCGTTACAGGAATTCAACGGATTTGCCGAGATTCCAAAAGCTAACGGTTTTGTTTCGCTTTCCCGATTTGTGCCATATTGCGACGATCCCACGGACGGCTGTTGGGAAACGACCGTCAAGTATGGACGCTTAGGGGAAGAGCTTGCCAATACTGATACGCCCTTCAAATGTCCGCTGGTGCAACTGGTTTGTGGCGCAACTTTTCTGGATGACGAACCAAAAGATTTTTACGGCCAACTGATGCAGAATTTATCTCCAGATGAAAAACTGCGCCATTACGCTTTTGCCTTTGCGCTACCAACCCGAATGCCACAGATCACAAAGCCTCAGACACAAGAAAGGAAAAAGATGGGAACACAAGATCACGCTTATAAATCAGACCTTCGCACGCCATACGAACGCGGCGATTATCAAGATAATCCGGATAGTAATCTGGAAAATTTGATTGCCAACTGGAATTTGTATAAAGACAAAATAATTCTTTTCCTCGGTGCAGGCGCTTCCATTGGAGCCAGGTGTAAAAATGGAAATTCCTTTCCCAGCGCGTATGCTTTACGCAATGAACTTTGGTACAAATTCATGAGTCCTGAGCCGGATTTTAAGCCGGAACATCTGGGTTTAATGGGGCTGGAAGAAGCCGCTACATTATGTCAGATAAGAGCCAATCGTCGTAGTGTGGAGGAATTTATCGCCGAGCGGTTTGAATCGAATGACCCGCTTTGGCAACATACGACGTTACCTTTTCTGAAACCAAAAGCCGTCTTCACAACAAACTATGACACACTGATCGAAAAAGGCTGGCAGGCAAGTAATGCAGCAAAAGTAGCCGGAAACTATGTCTCTGTCTTTGATTCCAAAGAACCGAATAAAAACCTTATCCCCGTCTTTAAACCGCACGGTTCCATCGAATTTCCGCACGAAGAGGTCTCTGCTGGCGGAATCGTCATTTCGCGTTTCGATTACTATGACATGATTAAGTTGCGCCAGGTGATGCTGGAAAAATTTATGGAAACGCTCAGGAACCATTGTGTTTTGTTCATCGGGTATAGTTTCCAGGATATGGACATCGCCGCGCATCTTTATGAGCTACGAAAAAATAATAAAGCTCCGAAATGGTACGCCATTTTCCCGCGTAAGGATCCCGATGTCAGGAATATGTTTCTTCAGAAATATGACACGCTGCAAATCAATCGCCGCTTTCACGATTTTATGCATGATCTGGATCAGCGCGTAGACTTTATTCCATCCGAATGGAAATTTGAGAAGATTCCTGACTTGATTACTCAGGGAAAAATCGCCTCGTAGGTGATTTGGCGGAAAATTGAAAACGACTTACCCACACGCGGTTGACAGTAAACAAAGGACTTCTGGCGATCAAGGGCTTGGTAAATGCTTGACACGTTTTGAGACAGTTTTTGCTAAACCGTTGATGATGAATGAATTAAACACGATTTTGGGAACGCATTTTGACAGTAGATGTGATCTCCTTTAAAATCATAAACTTAACCCAAGTGAAAGGAGATGTGCCAGGCAGTTTTTGCTGTTAAAACATGAGATGTTACAAAACGCGCCTGTAAGTCGTCTGCTTCGTGATAGTTACAAGGGTAGGAGTTGAGGTAAGAGACCCATTTGATGGGGATTGCGACTCAGGCATCGAGGTGTAATCAACTTCCTTTCTGAAAAGTT
>JANMKB010000691.1:0-9800 GCA_031371805.1 Blastocatellia bacterium
CGCCTGTTTGATGAACATAAAATCTTTGCACAACAAATCAAAACTTTGTCTGAAATTACGCTTAAAATTGAAGCGCAGGAATTATTGCAATCCGGTGAAATCGTCAATGGTATAAAAATAATTGCCAGAATTTTTGAGCAACGAAACTTAGATGAACTGAAAATGATAGCTCATAAATTAGTGGAAATGCCTTCGCTCATCGCCTTACTTGCATCGCGTGAAGCTGGTGTGGCGCGGTTGGTTTTTGCTCGCTCAGCGAATCTTGATTTGGCAATGGGCGCTTTGATGCGGGAAGCCTGTCAGCGGATTGAAGGTAAGGGCGGCGGGACAGCAGATTTTGCGCAGGGTGGAGGCACTAACGTTAGCAAACTAGAAAATATGATGGCTGAAATGATTGCCAAAACAAAAGAGGCAAAGTGACGAAACACTTTGCCTCTTTGAAATTTCACATTTGATTGGAAATTATGGTTTTTTCTCTGTATCCGTTTGACCACTACGGCGCAACGTTGGGCGTTCAGTCTTTTCAGGCTGGCCACTTGCCGGAGTAGTTGAATCAGCTTCAGGTGTTGTGGCATCCGGTGAATTTGGCTGGCGACGTTTCAGTGTTGGGCGTTGACCATCGCGGTCGCTATTTGTCCCACCGTTCCTGGCGCTAATACTCTTTGAATTCGTAATCGAAATCAGGCGACCTTTCACCCGATTGAAATCTGAGGTGTTGATCGTATATTCACTACGATCAGGGAAGCGCGCTAACAACGTTTTGACTTTATCAATGCGGTCATCTACCAAAGGATGAGTGCTGAAAATTTTAGCAATCGTGCCTGGTTTCTTTTTCTCTTTAGTTTGTATCTTCTCAAAAAACGTTGCCATCGCATTCGGATCATAACCGGTCGCCCAGAGGTATTGGACAGCTAACATGTCAGCTTCCTCTTCGGCGGAGCGCGAAAATTTCAGAAATCCTAACGGAATTAAAAGCCCCGCTGTTTGCCGTGCAATGTACCCGCCCCATCCGCCGACGAAGTATAGCGGGATCAAGCCATAATTTAAGAGTTGCCCTTTTGTATCCTGCTCGACGCCATGACGAGCCGCGACGTGAGCAATTTCGTGTGCCATTGGGCCGGCCAATTCAGCTTCATTCTCAGCCGCAAGTATCAACCCCTTGTTGACATAAAAGAAACCGCCTGGCAAAGCAAACGCATTTACATCATCGGCGTCCATGACTTTGATTGTGAAGGGGACTTTGGAATCTGAGTGAAGGACTAAATTTTGCCCCACGCGATTGATGTATTCGACAATCACCGGGTCTTCGACAAATTTTCCTTCACGGTCAACTTCCGCCGAAAGGCGACGCCCCAGCGCGACTTCCTTATCAAGTGAATAAAAATTCATTTGACCTTTGTTGATGTCGCGTTTTCCAATAAATTCAGGATTTTCTTTGGTTGAAAGCGCTGCGGCAGTTTGCGCCGGAGCCTTAGCCGGGGCTGGAGTCTGCGGTTGTGAATTCGATTGCGCAAAAGTTGGAATGACAAACAATGCTGCCAAACCAAGTGCGAAAATTAATCTGCGGGAAGGGGTTACCATAGCTAATCTCCTTGATCATTTTCTGTAATGGACGCTATGCGTCAGCCTTGCAGGACGAAACCATTATAAACCTAACGGTTACAAAGGTGTACGGATAACTGTATTAAATTTTACTATTAAATGAAAAATAACGCTGTCTCTAGCCCAGAAATTCTCCAGCTTTGAAAATAACCTGCTTGTGATTCTAAGGGAAGAAACGTTTTTAGGATGAGCAGAATTGAAAAAAGGTTGGCAGAAAAAAATACCTCGCCAATAAAAATCTTATCAGCGAGGTATCAGTAAGTTTATAAATGTGGGTATTACAATTAGTCTGCGTTTATTGGCAAAGATTAAGGTCTTTTTCCACCCTTATCTTTATTGTCCCCCCTGTCTCTATCACCGCCACGACCTGAATCGCCTTTTTTATCTTTCTCCCTTTCGACAATTTTTTCTTTTTCTTTTTCCTTATCTTTATCTTTTTGCGCAAAACTACCGTTCACCAAAGAGATGCTCATCACCAGACACAAAAACAAATTAAATAATTTCTTCATCATACATTCTACCCCCCTGGGATTATTAGAAGGGGATGTTAGCCGAAAAAAACTCCGTTGCTATCAAATACATTTAAGCCGTAAAAATTAGCGTCAACCGTTTTGACAATGTACGCTTGTGCAAGCCTGATGCCAAAGCTGATCTGCTCTTCTGTCTGATTAGCAAACTTAGTTTCTACAAGCAGTTACAATAATCAGCCCATATTTAAAATTATCAACTTTAAGGACAATGCGACTGAATCCGTGTGTAAGAATCAACGTTTTGGGATATTTATGCCTTCGGCGAAAAGGCGAAAGGCCAGTTTTTATTTCGCCATGACCAGGCCAGAAATAAAATCAATCCCAACAATAACGTAAACAAACCAAATCCGATTATTTGCCAGCCCGAAGTGGCGAAGATGAACAACCATCCGCCCAAAGCAAGGCAGCTTGGCAATGGATAAAACCAGATGCGAAACGGTCGCGGCAATTCGGGCTGTTGCCTTCGGAGTAACTCGACGGCAACAATCTGACCGATAAATTGCACCAGAATGCGGGTCACAATTAAGGCACTGATCACCACGTCGAGTGAAAAGAAGCTGCAAATAATGGCGATGAGTCCGATAACAACTAAAGCGATGTCCGGGAAATTCCCGCGACTATTGACGTGGGAAAATGCTTTGAAGAAGTAGCCATCTTTAGCGGCAGCATAAGGGATTCTGGAATATCCCAGGAGTAAAGCAAAGCACGATCCAAACGCAGTCCACAAAATCATCACGGTAAAGATGGCAGCGATGCGAGTGCCATAAATCTTTTCCATAAAGATCGAAACGACAAAATCAGAAACCGGTTTGGTTTGTTCGGCAGGCACGAACTCGCGCCAGGGAACTACGCCGATCACTGAAATATTGATGGCAATATAAATGATTGCCACCGCAATGACGCTGATGATGATCGAGCGAGGAATTGTTTTACCAGGATTTTTTACTTCATCGCCGATATAGCAAATGTCGTAATAACCCAGGTAATCATAGATTCCGATGGTTGCCGCTGCGCCGATCCCCGTAAAAAATCTGGACGACAACTTGAATGCTTCAGGCGGAAAATCGAAGGCGCGATGTGAGTCGAAATTAACCAGGCCGGTGACAATTACTACTCCCACTGTGAGCAGGGTTCCGATCCATAAACTAATCGTTAGTTTTCCCAGATGAGTGATGCGGCGATAGAGAAGAATGATGTTGATGATCCCAATCGCTACGCAAACAGTTTTCTCATTTCCCCACGACATTCCAGGCCAGAGATAGCCAAAATATTTACTGAACCCAATATACCCTGACGCAATTTCCAGCGGGCCGCTGAGAATAAATTGCCAGATAAAAAGGAAGGCCATGAGCCGCCCATATTGATTACGCCCAAAACTTTCCCGGAGGTACACATACGTTCCGCCTGAGCCAGGCATTGACGCGCCCAATTCGCTCCACACCAAACCATCAGGGATGACAATTAAAATTGCGATGAGCCAGCCCAGTAAAGCCTGCGGCCCGCCCATTGCCGACATCAGCAGCGGAATCGTAATAAATGGCCCGATGCCAATCATGTTTGACATGTTCAGCGCGGTCGCCTGAAGGGTTCCGAAATGACGGGTAAGCTGCGCTGGTTTTTCGGCAGGTTGGGGCATATTTTTGTGGCGCAAAATAAGTAGAGCAAGTCTTTTTCTATCGTTACATAGAAGAGGTTAAGACTTGCTCTACACTAAAGCGATTTGGTTGTGTCTGAATCTAAATAGCTGGCAGGCAATGAAAAAATGCTATTGGTCGGCTCGCCGACTAACTTAAACTTTTTCGCCTCGTTTACGCATTTCTGCCAGCACTGCATCAATGCCATTTTTATCAATAGTTTTGATTCCTCTGGCCGTGAGCTTTAATCTGATAAACCGATTTTCGCTGGGAACCCAAAATCTATGTGTTTGTAAATTCGGTAAAAACCGCCGTTTGGTGCGATTGTTCGCGTGTGAAACATTGTTTCCTGACATGGGCTTTTTGCCCGTAACCTGACATACCTTAGCCATTGCTGTTATTCCCTTTCTAGTGTGAAAAAAAGACTGTCAAAATAAAGGTGCGAATATAGCAGAAAATTATTCAGGTGGCGAATGATTTTCGGCTGGCGCATCAAAAAATGTAAGTTGATTTATTTTCGCGGCAGGCTTTTTTAAATGTCGGGCAAATTTCGGTTTGCCCGTCAAGTCCAGTTCATTTTGTTCGAGGTTGGTCAGGATTTCCTGCGCCCGCTCAATAATTGTTTTTGGCATCCCCGCCAGTTTTGCGACCTGAATGCCGTAGCTCTTGCTGGCGCTTCCTTCGACAACTTTGCGTAAGAAAACAATTTCGCCATTCGATTCAGAAACGGCAACCTGGTAATTTCTCACCCCGGGACGCATCTTCGCCAATTCTGTCATTTCGTGATAGTGCGTCGCAAATAAGGATTTCGCGGAATGATGAGGATGATCGTGCAGATATTCGGCAATCGCCCAAGCTAACGACAAGCCATCGAAAGTCGCCGTGCCACGTCCGACTTCATCCAGTAAAATCAAACTACGCGGCGTAGCGGTATTTAAAATATTCGCTGTTTCAGTCATTTCCACCATAAATGTCGAACGCCCACGCGCTAAATTGTCCGCAGCGCCAACCCGCGTAAAAACACGATCTACCAGTGCCAGCCGAGCCGAAGTCGCCGGCACGAAACTTCCCATTTGCGCCAGAATAGAAATCAACGCGACCTGTTTTAAGTAAACTGATTTGCCACCCATATTCGGGCCAGTGATAATTAATAAGCGATCCGTCGTGTTATTCAGGCAGCTATCATTCGGGACAAATCGTTCGCCCAGCGTTTCGACTACCGGATGTCGTCCGCCCTGAATGTTGATCTCATCGCCTTCGTGCAATTGTGGACGCACATAATTGCGCCGCGCCGCAGTTTCCGCTAAAGCCGCAGTCACATCAATCAATGCAATCGTTTTGGCCACTCCCTGCAAGCGTTTTACGTGCTGTGCCAATTGCAATCGAACTGTTTTGAAAATTTCGATTTCCAGTTCAATGATGCGCTCTTCGGCTCCTAACACTTTCGTTTCATATTCTTTCAATTCCGGCGTCGTGTAACGCTCAGCATTGACCAGCGTTTGTTTGCGATCATAATCCGCCGGAATTTTATCTTTGTTTGAATTGCTGATTTCGATGAAATAGCCAAAGACGTTATTGAATTTGACCTTGAGCGAATTGATGCCGGTGCGTCCTCGCTCACGCGCTTCAATTGCGGCGATGTAACTTTTCCCACTGCTCGCCAGATTGCGCAACTCGTCAAGTTCGGGATGATAGCCATCACGAATGATTCCGGGTTCATTAGCTGCGGCTGGCGGTTCATCTGAAATTGAATTTTTGATAAGTTCGCCGAGGTCGTCCAATAAATCGAAATGTTCCGTCAACGTCTGAAGCAGCGAAGTTTGAAAACCGGAAATCAATTGTCGCAGGGAAGGGAGCAGCGCAATTGATTGACCAAGCGCATTCATCTCGCGCGGGTTAATGCGAGCCAGTGTAATTTTTCCGGCTAATCTTTCTAAATCCGCCAATGACTCAAGTGTGCGTCTGACCTGATCGCGTTTGATGCTGGCTGTCTTGAATTCTCCCACTGCATCCAGCCGCATTTCAATTTCGCCAATCTTCACTGATGGCCTGAGCATCCATTGCCGCAATAGTCGCGCACCCATCCCCGTCATCGTATTATCAAGTACACCGATTAAGCTGTGCGCTTTTTGCCCATCGGTTGCTTCCAGTAATTCCAGATTCGTCAAAGTCGTAGCATCAAGAATCAAATATTCGCTTGGCTCAAAATAAGTAATCTCGCTGATGTGATTTGCCTGGGCGCGTTGCGTCTCGTTAATGTAATAAACCGCCGCCCCTGCCGCCGCTACTGCATAATTCTTTTTTCGCAACCCGAATCCTTCCAGCGAAGCCACGCCAAGCTGTGTCAGTAACAATCCTTCGGCATGCTCGTAGCCAAAAAGCCAGTCATCAAGCGGAGACAAAGTAATATCCTTAAAATAGTCACTACCAGAGTCTGATAACGAAACTGAGTTTTCTATGTTCAGATTTTCAGTTGGGTTGTGAGTTGGTGCGGTGTGAAGGTGAGGTCGGCCTTTGCCTTTGTGTCCAACCAGAGCCGAGAGCGATTGCGGGAAGAGTAATTCCTTCGGGGCGAAAATTTCGATTTGCTCCAGTGTGCGTTCCCAGGTGTTTTCACCTTTGAATTCTGTCGCTAAAAATTCTCCGGTAGATAAATCAATTAAGGCTAATCCAATTCCTTCGCCAGCCCCACTAATGGCGGCGAGGTAATTATTTTGTTTGGTTTCGAGGAGTTGATTTTCGAGCGCGGTGCCAGGCGTGATTATTCTGACGACTTCGCGTTTTACTAATTTTTTCGCTACGGTTGCGTCTTCGGTTTGATCGCAAATGGCGATGCGAAAACCTTTGCGCACTAATTTCGCAATGTAGCTGGTCGCCGCGTGATAGGGAATTCCGCACATCGGCACTGGTGTCCCGGTTTCCTTGTGCCGCGCCGTGAGCGTTATTTCCATCTCACGCGAGCCGATCAGGGCATCGTCATAAAACAGTTCGTAAAAATCTCCGAGCCGGAAAAATAATAATGTGCCGGGATGTTGCTTTTTAATTTCGTGATACTGCCGCAGCATCGGCGTCAGTGGCTTTTCGGTTGATGACATTGTTTTGTGTAGTAAATGGAATCGTTAATATTGTAAAGCAGAATGATAGAGCAACTTCATCAACTGTCAAAACGATGCTACACTTCGCACGTAGTTCATAAGCCAAAACTAAATATTTTTTGTTGTGCAACTTGCTTAGCAGAGAGTCTTTATTATGCCCCTGACTTCCGGCACGCGCTTCGATCATTACGAAATTATTGCGCCCATTGGCAAAGGTGGAATGGGCGAAGTTTTTCGCGCCCGCGATACACGCTTAAATCGTGACGTTGCGATCAAAGTTTTGCCTGCTGATTTTGCGCAGGACGCCGACCGCCTGCGTCGTTTCGAGTTGGAGGCCAGAGCTACCGGAGCGCTTAATCATCCAAATATTTTGACGATCTATGATATTGGCAATCATGCCGGAGCGCCGTACATCGTAGCTGAATTACTCGATGGCGAAGAACTGCGCGAGCAATTAAATCAGGGCGCGTTGCCTGTGCGCAAGGCAATGGAATATGCGCAACAAATTGCCAATGGTTTAGCTGCCGCACACGCTAAAGGGATCGTGCATCGTGACCTCAAGCCAGAAAATTTGTTCGTGACGAAAGATGGTCGCATCAAGATTTTAGATTTTGGGTTGGCGAAGCTGACGGAGCGACGGGGCGAAAAGGCGAAGGGGAGACTGGGCGAAGATGACGCTACACTCGCCCTCTCGCCCCATCCCGCAGTCGCCCCGTCGCTCACAATTCCTGGCACAGTGATGGGAACCGTTGCGTATATGTCACCGGAACAAGTGCGTGGACAGGAGACAGATCATCGGTCGGATATTTTTAGCTTTGGGATCATCCTGCATGAAATGCTGAGCGGGCAGCGCACGTTTACGGGCGATTCACACGTTGAAGTGATGAATGCAATTTTGAAAGAAGACCCGCCGGAATTAAGTGAATCAAACGCGAAGATTTCGCCGCAGCTTGAAAAGACGGTGCGACGCTGTTTGGAGAAGAAACCGGAGCGACGTTTTCAGACCGCGAGCGACTTAGGTTTTGCGCTCGAAGGATTGTCATCCCCTGGGTACGCAGGCGTCCCGCCTGCGTCACTCGCAGGCACCTTGCCTGCGAGTGACGCAGGGTGGCGCGACCGCATCGCGTGGATTGTCGCGGGCGTCGTTTCATTGCTTGTGGCTGGTTTCGCGTGGGCGTACTTCACGCGCCAGCCGACAACGAACGAAGCGCGTGTCATGAAGTTTGCAATCAACCCGCCAGAGAACGCGAGCTTCGACAACATTGCCATTTCGCCCGATGGCCGCTGGCTGGCCTTCACGGCGGCGACGGGCGGCAAGGTGCAACTCTGGGTGCGGGCGCTCGATGCCAGCGAAGCCAAAGCGCTGCCCGGCACCGAAGGCGCGCGCTTCCCCTTCTGGTCGGCGGACAATCACTGGATTGCTTTCTTCACGGCCACCAAGCTGAAGAAGACCGAAGTCTCCGGCGGGCCGCCGCAAACCTTGTGCGATTTGAACAATCCGACGGGCGGCACTTGGAACCGCGATGGCGTGATTCTCTTTTCGCGTCAGAGCGGGCTGTCCAGAGTCGCGGCGACGGGCGGTGAAGTGACGGTCTTGACGACACCTGACCGAGCACGCGAGGAGATCGCTCACTATAATCCCTCCTTCCTACCGGATGGGCAGCACTTTATCTATTCTATCCAGAGCGGGCAAAAAGAGACGCGTGGGATTTACCTGGGCTCGCTCGACGGCAAGGTCAAGCAGCGGCTGTTTGGTGAGTACTCTTCTGCCGTCTATGCGCCGCCTGGGTTTCTGCTCTTCCGACGTGATGAGACCTTGCTGGCGCAGCCCTTCGATGCCGACAAACGACAACTCAGTGGTGAATCGTTCGCGGTGGCTGAGCGGGTTGGGCACCATCCACTTTACCTTCAACGCCTGAATGTTTCTGTCTCCGACAATGGGGTGCTAGCGCTGGATTCGCACGTCAACCGGCTGAGCAGGCAATTACTCTGGCTGGATCGCGCGGGCAAACAGATCGGCTCGCTCGGCGAGTGGAGCGTCTATTCCAGTCCCTGGCTCGCGCCTGACGAAAAGCGTTTCGTGGCTGAACGCCGCGATCCCCAGATCACCACTTGGGATCTCTGGCTGGCCGACCTGTCGGGCGCGAACGCCACCCGTTTCACCTTCGATCCGAGCAACGATATTTCTCCAGTCTGGTCGCCTGATGGGAGCCGCATCATCTGGGTGTCCGCGCGGGAGGGTCGTGCTCGCCTTTATCAAAAGGCTGCCAACGGAACTGGTCAGGATGAGCCGTTGTTCAATGTCAGTGGCTTTCCCACGGACTGGTCGCGCGACGGACGCTTCATCATCTACTACCAAACCGATCCGAAAACGAAAAATGATGTGTGGGTCTTGCCACTGGATGGGGAGCAGAAGCCTTTCCCGTTTCTCCAGACGGAAGCTTACGAGGGCGGAGCGCAACTCTCGCCCGATGGGCGCTGGCTGGCTTACGTCTCGGATGAATCGGGCAGGTTTGAGGTCTACGTCCAGCGCTTCCCTGCAGGCGGCGGCCAACGGCAGGTTTCGACGGGTGGTGGAGCGGGGCCGCACTGGCGGCGGGATGGGAAGGAATTGTTCTACTACGCAAATGACGGCAAGCTGATGGCGCTGCCGGTCGGGAGCGGAGAGAGCTTCGAGCTGGGCGCGGCAGTGGCGCTCTTTGAGTTCCGTTCCGGGAGCATTTCTCCCTCCATCGCGCCGTATACGGTGACCGGGGATGGGCAGCGGTTTCTGGTCAATGCGATTGTGGATGCGGAGCCGCGCGCGCCGCTAACGGTCGTGGTCAACTGGGCGGCGGGAATGAAGAAATAATATGGAGTGCGGCGGTCTTGACGCCGCTTTGCTGTTCGTGACCAAACTATTTTCGTGGCAATGAAAGCTTTACGCGACGAACAAAAAG
>JANMKB010000695.1:0-3031 GCA_031371805.1 Blastocatellia bacterium
GCAGTTAACCCAACCACCAGCGCAGTCAATAAAACCAGGGATTTATAAAAGGTGAGCATTTCTTTTTTCCGTTTATTTAGCATGCGGAAACACGCACGTAGTAAGTGTACATTTACCCCCTTACTGCGTGCGAGCTTCCGCAACTACAATTTTATGGCCGCTTGCCACCGTGCAAATGTCCGTCCAAATCTTCTTCCGTGATGGCCGGAGTTGGCGGCGCGGGTGCAACGATTGGTTGTCTTTCGCCCGGCGTTTTCTTTTCTTTTTCGATCAATAGCTTTTTCTCTTTCGCCAGTTTCTCGCGCATTTCCAAATCCAGCTTGCGATCAAAATAAACTTCGCCTTCGATCATCGTCATTTCAGGACGCGAATAAACACTGAACGGATGCCCATTGAAAATTACCAGGTCGGCGTCTTTGCCCACATCAATACTGCCGACACGTTTTTCGAGGCGAAGCTGAATTGCCGGATTGAGCGTCACGAGTCGCAACGCTTCTTCCTCTGTCAGGTCGCCGTATTTCATCATCTTTCCGGCTTCCTGGTAAAAGCGGCGTGCGTGTTCGTTGCTGTCGGAATGAATCGAAACCACAATTCCATGTCTGGTCATAATCGCCGCATTGAACGGAATCGCGTCGAAGGCTTCCATTTTGTAGCCCCACCAGTCGGGCAAAATCGAAGCGCTGGCTCCATGTTTGGCAATTTCGGGAGCCACTTTGTAGCCTTCCAAAGTGTGCTGGAAGGTATGAACCTTGATGCCAAATTCTTCGCATAATTTTAGTAACATCATGATTTCATCGGCGCGATAACAATGCGAATGAATATCCATTTTGCCCTGCAAAACATCGGCAATGGCTTCCAGTTTTAAATCCCTGCGCGGCGGCAACGGGTCTTCACCGCGTTTTTTGGCGGCGTCGTAAACCTCCCACCTTTTGCTGTATTCGCGACCTTCGGTGAACGCCTGACGAATGGTTTCCTCAACGCCCATACGAGTCGCCGGAAATCGTTGCGGGGCACCGGGAATCCTGAAATTCGCACGCTTTGGATTTTCGCCCAGAGCAAATTTAATCGTGCGTGGCGCATCGGCAAAATACATCTCGTCCGCCGATTTGCCCCACTTCAATTTCAGCACCGTATTTTGTCCACCAATCGCATTTGCGCTGCCGTGCAACGGGTGAATCGTCGTCATCCCGCCGGCAAGCTGGCGATAAATATTAATGTCCGTGTCGTTGACAACGTCGCGCATCCTGACCATTGCGGTCACTGACAACGAACCTTCATTGATTGAATCCAGCGCGGTGTGCGAATGAGAATCCACAAAGCCGGGCGTCACAAACATTCCGGTCGCATCAATTATTTTGGCATTCGGACTGCTGTTGATATTTTTGCCAACGGCAGCAATTTTGCCATCACGGATCAGGATTGAGCCGTTTTGAATTGTGCCGTGTGAAGCCGTCAAAATCGTCGCATTTTGAATGACGGTTTCGGTGGCAGGCTTATTTTGTGCGCTGACCGTGAAGCATGACACAAGCACGAAAAGGATGAATAAAATCAGGCGATTTGTTTTCATTGCTGACTCCTGAAAAATGTCCGACTGGAAAATTTGTCAGACATAAATTACTGCGGTTTTTTGGTCCCGCTAAAATCAAAGCTCGTTCCCATTGTTTCCATTGAGCCGGAAATTGCATTGCCTTCGATTTTTCCGCGTGCGGCAATATTCAATTGCTGCCCCTGGAAATTAATGGTGTAACTAAAAGTCAATTCGTTGCCGGAAATTTTTGCATTACTGATTGGCACGACGCCGGCGGGCGAACCAATTTCTCCGGTCACTGCCTCGCCGTTTTGCTGAATCGTCAGGGGACTATTAAAAACTCCCTGCGGTGAATTAATTGTCAAAACCCAGCTCCCTGCGGCATTCATTGCACCACCAGTTCCGGTAGGCCTGCCGCCATTTCCGCGCCGCTCCGTTGCTGGCGCTTCAAGGGCTTTGTTGATGAATTGTTTGCCGTCCACAAATGTATATTTAATTTTGGTATCTTTGCTGAAAAGATCGCCGCTCGTCACAATCAAATTGGCGATCTTGCCTTTTTCGATGCTGCCAAGTTGTTCGGCTAAACCAAAAATTTGCGCCGGATAAATCGTCATTGCTTTCAGCGCTTCGTCTTTGGGCAAGCCTGCTTCGATGGCGCGTCCGGCATTCGTGACAAAATCTGCGGAGCGCGCCAGCGAGCCTGAAGTGAACGCAAATTTCACTCCGGCTTTGTGCAATTCAGCAGCGGATTTCGGCGCGTCAAGACGTTCTTTAATATAATGCAGCGGCTCGTCTTCGGGATTTTCCAGGCCGCCCGGTTTTTGCGGAAAGCTCAAACTCAGCAGCACCGTAACGTTTTTCGCTTTGAGCAAATCTGCAATTTGATAGCTTTGCAAAGCTCCTGACAACAAATATTTCAGTTTGAATTCTTCTGCCAAAGTGATGGCGCGTTTCATTTCACGCACGCTGTTAACATTGAAAATCACGGGCATTTTACCGTTCACAATGGGGATCAAAGCCGCAGAAGAATTGTTATGTTGCGGACGTTCCATCCCACGCGGAGCTTTGCTGTAACGCTCCCATTCATCGCGGTAATGTTGCGCGTCAAGTAATGACTGGCGCAAAAATGCGAAGACGCCCATCAGCGAATTTGGATAGCCGCCGCGTGAAGTGCCAAAGCCGATACTCAGCGAATGCGGCGCTCGCAACAATAATTTATCCGATGCCTCTGTCCCCAAATTTAAAATCGCACTTTGTCCGCGAAACACGCCATCGCGTGGCGCAGTCAGCGCCGTAGTGATTCCGGCTCCACGTTGTTGCTCAAAGGTTTCTGCCGTGACCGAGAGTTGATCTGTCACCAGAACTTCAGGCGATAATCCAACTGGCGAAGGTGGCACACTCAGGCTGGCAATGAAGGCCTGTTGCTGATTGCCGCCTCCGGTTGGCGCGGCTGGCGGTTTAATGCCATAACTGCTGTACGCATCAAATAATCCGGGGTAAACC
>JANMKB010000707.1:0-23948 GCA_031371805.1 Blastocatellia bacterium
ATCTCGAAGCCATCAATTTTCGCAATCTTTCCGGCGCGATAGATTTTTCTCCCGGTCTCAATGTGATTTATGGGGCGAATGCGCAGGGCAAGACGAACTGGCTTGAAGCGGTTTACATGCTGAGCACAACGAAATCTTTCAAAACTTCGTTACCGAAAGAATGTATCAATCACAACGAACAGGAAGCGATTTTGCGCGGCACCATCAGCAGCGGAAATCTCACCAAAGACCTGCAATTACTGCTGACGAAAACCGTCAAGCAAACATTTGTGAATGGCAAACGCGAGGCGGTGACGCGTTATTTGGGAGTCCTGGACGCGATTGCTTTTACTGCCGATGAAATGGAGGTCGTGCGCGGCGGCCCGGAAAATCGTCGGCGTTTTGTAGATCGCGGTCTGGTCAGCACGCTGCCGTCGTATTTGGGGACGCTCGCCGAATACAATCGTGTCCTCAAGCAAAAAAATAGTCTTTTACGTTCGGCTTCGGATGCTGATGATCCGACGAAATTTTTCGCCATGCTGGAGCCGTGGAATGACCAGCTTGTAAATTATGGCGCGGAAATTCATACGGCACGGGTTGGATATGTCGAAAAGCTCCGTGCTGCGCTGCGTCCGCAATTATTTATTAATGAATCTATCACTGTGCGATACAAATCTGCGCTGGAAGGTAAAGGTGATCTCAGCGATTATCCGAAGCTGATGCGCGAGCGGCTGGAACATCATCTGAAAAATGAAATCTCCATCGGGTACTCGCTCGTGGGACCACACCGGGATGATGTGGAGATACTGGCGGACGGATACGATATTTCGCGGTTTGGCAGCTCAGGACAACAGCGTTCTGCCCTGTTAATCCTTGATCTTGCGCAGATGGTGGTTTACCATGAACTTTTAGAAGATTACCCCGTTTTTATCGTGGATGACATAGATGCCGAGCTTGACCGAAACCGCATTGAAATCCTGCTCGACACCCTCGAAGGAAACTCACAAGTATTCATTTCAACGTCAAAACGCGCCATTGCGCAACATTATCGTCAACGGGCCAGAACGATTCAAATTGCCGCTGGTAATGTTGTTGCTGAGGCAACAGAACCGCAACCGTAAGGACGCGGCAACATTTAGAAAGAAATTATGAGCGAAGCAAAAAAGAAGGCAACCCCACAAGTGTATGATGCCGAGTCAATTAAAGAGTTGGAAAACCGTGACGCTGTCCGCTTGCGGCCTGGCATGTATGTTGGCGACAACAACGAAAATGGCCTGCACCAGATGGTGTATGAAATCGTGGACAACTCCGTGGACGAAGCGCTGGCCGGATATTGCGACCTGATCAATGTCACAATTCACCTCGATAATTCTGTGACGGTTGAGGACAACGGGCGCGGCATTCCGGTTGGCAAACATGAATCCGGTGTTTCCGCCGCGCAAATCGTGATGACCAGATTGCACGCCGGAGGCAAGTTTGACAGCAACGCGTACAAGGTTTCCGGCGGTTTGCACGGGGTTGGCGCGGCTTGCGTTAATTTTCTGTCCGAATGGCTGCGGTTGGAAATCAAACGCGAAGGCGGTGTTTACGAACAGGAATATCGTACCGGTAATCCCGTTGCGCCGCTGGTACAAACCGGCAAGTCGAATAAAACAGGCACGAAAACTACTTTTAAACCAGACAGCGAAGTGCTGACAGTAACTGAGTACAGTTTTGAAAAACTGTCCGAACGATTGCGCCAGAAAGCCTTTCTGAACAAAGGAATTCGCATCACTTTGATTGATGAACGAAGTGATGAGGAGAAAAGACACGATTTTTATTATGAAGGTGGCATTGCCGAATTCGTCGCGCATCTGAATAAAAACAAAAGTGTTTTACATAAAACACCGATTTATTGCGAGAAAGTACCTGACCCGGAAAATGAAGAAGACCTGATCGGGATTGAAATTTCGATCCAGTACAATGACGCTTACGACGAGCGCGTTTTTTGCTTTGCGAACAATATTCCGAATCCTGATGGCGGCACACACCTGGCGGGTTTTCGCTCGGCGCTTTCCAAAGTTATCAGCCGTTACGCGACCACCGGAAATTTGCTGAAAGATTTCAAGGGACAATTGACCGGTGATGATGCCCGCGAAGGCCTGGTCGCGGTGATTTCCGTCAAAATCCCCCAGCCACAATTTGAAAGCCAAACGAAAGTGAAGCTGACCTCTGATGTCAAAGGAATCGTTGATTCGTTTCTGTATGAAAAATTGACGCAGTTTTTTGAAGAAAATCCCGCTGTTGCCAAGTCCATCGTCGGCAAAGCAGTGGAAGCAGCGCGGGCGCGTGAAGCTGCCCGTAAAGCCCGCGAAATCGTCCGCAAAGGTGCTTTGAGTGGCGGCGGCTTACCGGGCAAACTCGCCGATTGCTCAGAAAAAGACCCGGAAGCGTGTGAGATTTACCTGGTCGAGGGCGATTCGGCAGGCGGCAGTGCAAAAATGGGCCGCGACCGGCGCACCCAGGCGATTTTGCCGCTCAAAGGTAAAATCCTGAACGTTGAAAAGGCCCGGTTTGACAAAATGCTGGGACACGGCGAAATCAAGGCGATGATTACTGCACTGGGTACAGGGATTGGCAAGGAAGATTTTGACATCACGAAATTGCGCTATCACAAAATTGTTCTGATGTCGGACGCCGACGTGGACGGTTCGCATATCCGCACGCTGCTCCTAACTTTTTTCTATCGCCAGATGCCGCAATTACTCGAACACAAAGTCGAGGTGACGGATGAAAACGGAATCGTCACGACGGAAACCCGAAGCTACGTTTACATCGCGCAACCACCGCTTTACAAAATCAAAAAAGGTAAACAGGAACGCTACATCAAAGACGAACGCGAGATGACGAAATATTTGATGAAGAAGGCCACCGAAGATGTCAAAGTCACCGTTAAGCAAACGGGCGAAGTTATCGAAGGGATCGAATTGACACGCCTGCTTGAACGCCTGGTCGAATTCAACGGCTACTACAATAAATTGTCGCGGCGCTTGCATGAGTCAAAAATTGCGGACACTGTGTTGCATGCGTTGACGGGCAAAAATGGTTTGATGGTGAATGGTCGCAAACTGCATAATATTTTCAAAGACGAAGAGCATCTGAGCAAAGTTGAAATCGCGCTGGCAGACGCCGGATATTTGACGGAAATGACCTCTGACGAAGAGCATGGCTTGTCGGAAATTGAAATTACTTTGCCCCATAACGGCGCGAAAGTTGTCATTGACTGGGATTTGGCGCAGCACGTCGAATTCAATCGTGCCGTGGAAATTTACAAATCGCTCAGTCCTTTGCATACGCCGCCTTTCATCGTGGGCGAAAATGAATTAGCGAACCGCGATGAATTATTGAGCAGCATTCTGGCGGCAGGTAAAAAAGATATTCACATCCAGCGTTATAAAGGGTTGGGCGAAATGAACCCTGAACAGCTTTGGGAAACGACGATGAATCCTGAAGTGCGGACGCTGTTACAAGTGCGGATTGATGATGCTGTCGAGACAGACGAAATTTTCACCGTGTTGATGGGCGATCAGGTGGAACCACGCCGTAAATTTATCGAAGACAATGCGCTGGACGTAAAAAATCTGGATGTGTAACGCATAGGATTCAGCAGCTGGCAGAAAAATGGGGGCAGAAAAAAACATTATTTTTTCTGCCCCCATTTTTCTGTCAGTTGCCTGCTTGTCTCAGGCTGGTTGTCTTCATCCTCTATAGCGCTGCTGCCCCGGCTTCAGCAACGGCGTGATCCTGTTCGCCGGAACCACCGCTGACGCCGATTGCGCCCACCCATTCACCGCCCTGCTGCAACGGAATGCCGCCCGCGAAGATCATGATCTTTCCATCATTCGACGCATGAATTCCAAAGAATTGTCCGCCGGATTGTGAATGTGTCGCCAAATCTTTGGTCGCAATATTGAACGCGTTTGAGGTGTAAGCTTTCTTGATCGAAATATCAATACTGCCAATCCACGCTTTATCCATGCGGACATGAGCGATGAGGTTGCCACCACTGTCGGCAACGGCAATATTCATGGGCTGACCAATTTCAGCCGCCTTGGCTTCGGCGGCTGCGATAATTCTTCGTGCGTCTGCAAGTGTTAACATAAATTTCTCCTATTGATTTATTATTTGAACATTTTGGAAGCGTTGGTGATGAGCGTTGCGCTATTCTGCTTTCTTCACAATGTAATCACCTACGCGCTTGCTCTTCACTACTTTCCAGCCAGCGTTTAGTTCAAGCGTCCAGCCATCTCCACGGATTGGTGATTCGCTTACATTGCCTGGGGCTGAAACGTAAATTCTTGAGAAGGTTGGATTCATTAAGGCGCCGCCTTTAGTGACCGTCAAAATGCCCCAAACATCAACAATCCTAATGTCTGGGTAAACGGTTCCGAGCGAATCAAGCGGCAACAAATTACTCGGATTAAATTGCATATTCATTTGTTGCAAAGGAATCATCAAGACAGCACCGTCTACTAATTTGGCACGATATTCTGCTTGAATTTTCAGACGACGATTCTCGCGCTCAGTCTCAAAGGCTTGTAGTTTATCACCGTCATAATTCTTCGCTCGCAATTCAGCCGATTGTTTGAAGACTGGCGGAAGTTTAATGAAAAGTTTCTTTTGCAACAAGCTTCCCAAGTCATCTACTTTCTTTAGATTTTTACGCCAATCAGATTTTGCCGCGTCCAACAAAACGCCGTAAGACGGCCCTGAAGCATAAGCGAAAGACCGCACAAAGGTTTGGTTGGTTGCGGCTTCTTTGAGGTCTGTCTCAACGACATACTGCTTCAAACTTGAGTTTCCGCTAAGTTTTACGCCCGTGTATTCTGCCAAGCCTTCGTGCATCTCCATTTCACGTTCTTCAGTGGCAGCATTTGGAAAAATCGTTCTTCGGTAAGTGCGAAACAGAAGCGCGTCCGCGATTGCCTGACGGCGTTGTTTACCCTGAGCAGTTAAAGCGGCTGTGAGCGCCCGCCATTCCAATTGCAGCCACACGCGCCCATCACGCGAGTCGAGATGATTGTTTGCTGCGCCGGAACTCGGGAAACCAATGTCCGGCTGAACGCGATGCCACATCTCGTGAGCCATCAGATTGGCGCGTCGGTATTTGTTTTCAGGCAACGGAAAAATAACCATTGTCCATTTTACGCCTGCCCATTCAGTAGCCGTATTTGCGATATTCATCTTTGCAGGCAACTTCCCGACAAACACATTTCCGGCTTTAGTTAAGATGCCTTCTTTGTCCGCTTGATTAGCGACCACAGCACGTGTCTTTCGGTCAACAAAAAGCAGCGGAACACACAGTGAAACGCCCCATAGCTGGCTATTGTCTTTACGGCACAGGGTTTGAGCTTCCTGAAAATATTGAGACGCAAGTGTTGTATCCATAGCAGTGTTTTGCGCCAGCACGTGGCTTTGCAAAGGCAGCATAATCGCTAGAAGCGTAAGAACAACCAAAGAACAGAGACATCGCATAATCGCACTCCTTTTTAGATGAGAATGCTCGCCTGAGACTTAAACAATCATTAAGCCGTAACTGGTGCAACTTTCTTCTCCGAGAAAAACAGCAGGAACAAAACTAACACAACCGCCGCAATCCCCGCCGGAACCATCCACACGGAAGTCCAGTTATAAACCGCTTTCTGCGTCACAGTATCAATCGTTTTATACCAGTCCAGCACCCATCCAGACAACAGCGATCCGATGCCCATTCCGACGCCATACGTGGCAAGCACGATTAATCCCTGGGCCGAAGATTTGATCTTCTCGCCGGCTTTCTGGTCGGTGTAAATCTGTCCCGTCACGAAGAAGAAATCGTAGCAAATTCCATGTAATAAAATTCCGATATACAAAATCCATTCTGTTGTTCGCGCATCGCCAAAACCAAAACAAACGAAGCGAATCAGCCATGCGATGAGTCCAATCAGCAACATTTTCTTGACGCCAAATTTGGCATAGGCCAGCGGCAGCAATAGCATGAAAAATACTTCTGAAACCTGTCCCAGCGACATTTTATTTTCGACATTTGTCATGTATGAATCCGTTAATGATGGATTTGCCAGCGCGTAGTAAAATGACAAAGGGATACAAATCAAAATAGAAGACACAAAGAAAATCAAAAATGACCGATCCTTCAATAAAACAAAAGCATCGGCACCAATAATTTTAGCAAAAGACACTCTTTCGCCTTTGGCTCTGGGCGGCGTGTCCGGTAAAAAGAAACTGTAAATTCCAAAAATTATCGAAGTAACCATTGCTAACTGGAAGATTCTGACATCGCCTCCGAAGTTATAATATCCGACGATATTCGTCACCACAATCCAGGCAATTGTTCCCAGCACACGAATCGCCGGAAATTGTTTTTCAGGATTCGACATCTGATTCATCGCAATCGAATTCGACAACGCAATGCTCGGCGCGAAGCACAACATATATGCCAGAATGTACCAGAAGAACGATCCGCCTTCGGTGATCTGCGTCACGAAATACATCACGATGGCGCCCACAATATTCAGGATCGCCATGACTTTCTGGGCCGCAAAAAAACGATCTGCAATCATTCCGACAAAAAACGGAGCGGCAATGGTCGCAATTGAAAAAGCCAGATAAGCATTGCCTACCTGCGCTCCCGTTGCGCCTTTGCCGCCATTGAAGGCAGACGACAACATATATTTGCTCATCTGCCCGTACCACGCGCCCCACATAAAATACAGCAGGAACATCATCAGCATTAATTGAATTCGAGTAATTGGCTTCATAATTTTTTTGAAGTGTTTCAGGGTTCCAAAAACGAATAGTTATTTTGTTGTTTAGTCTGAAGCCTGAACATTCAGTTGTGCGGCTTCACTGAAAAAACTGCTGTGCGGAAAAACAGAGAGAGTCTAACGCAGAAAAGATAATTGATGAAGGAGGCGGGAAGAATTTTCGCCTGGCTTTCTTGATAATTCCGCCTTCATCCCTCATCCTTCTGACTTAAATTATGGAACCAATTTCACATTACTTTTATTCGCATCGCCTGAAACTACAATTCTGGGACTGGGGAACTGAGGGCAAACCGACACTGCTCCTCGTGCACGGCGGGATGGATCACGCCCGCAACTGGGACTGGGTAGCGCGTTCGTTGCGCGAACATTTTCACGTGTATGCCCTTGATTTGCGCGGTCATGGCAACAGCCAGCAGGCTCCCGGCGCAATTTACAGTCTGGTCGAACACGTCCTGGATTTGTCCGCGCTCGCCGACATCATCGGAGATTTTCCGCTGTATTTGATGGGGCATTCGCTGGGCGGCGTGGTGGTATTGCATTATGCGGGCATCTATCCTGAGCGCGTAAAAAAAATGGTGGCGATTGAAGGGCTTGGCCTGCCAATGGGGCATCGTATGAGTCGTCCATTTTCAGAACGCCTGCGCGAATGGATTGAAGGCGTCCGCAAAAGTGAAACGAAGGAAGTCAAAAGCTATCCGAATTTAGAAGCCGCAGTCGCTCGCATGAGAGAGGCCAATCCACATTTATCCGATGAAGTGGCGCGGCATTTGACTTTGCACGGAACGAATTGGAATTCGGACAGATCGTTGATTTGGAAGTTCGATAATTACGTCAGAAATTTTGCTCCCATCGGCAGCAAAAAAGAAGACTTGCTGGAAACGCTCGGCAACATCACCTGTCCGACGCAATTGTTTTGGGGCAAAGAAAGCTGGATGTCAAACCCCGAAACAGACGGCCTGGCGCAGGCGATTAAAAACTACGAATTAGCCGCCGTCGAAAAAGCCGGG
The DNA here is from genome assembly GCA_031371805.1 of Blastocatellia bacterium. Lineage (GTDB taxonomy): Bacteria > Acidobacteriota > Blastocatellia > RBC074 > RBC074 > JAFDVL01. The sequence continues at coordinate 7,790 of JANMKB010000707.1, forward strand.
CATTGGTTGCACCACGATCAACTGGACGTATTTTTAGCTGCCGCGACGAAATTTTTATTGGCGTAAATTCATCCGCGTTCTCCCAGCTTCGCCAGAATTTCTTTCATCACCTCTGATGACCCTGCACCAATCGTATGCAAACGAACATCGCGCCACAAACGTGAAATCGGATATTCTGTCGTATAGCCAAACCCGCCAAAAATTTGTTGCGCTTCGTACATTACTTTTTGTGAAAGCTCGCTCGACATCAACTTTGCCATCGTGATTTCGCGCACGGCTTTTTGTTTGCGATTGAGCAAATCGAGGGCGCGATAGGTGAGCCATTTCGTCGCTTCAACCTGCGTGTCAAGTTCTGCGAACCGATGCCGCCAAACCTGGAATTGTCCGATGGGTTGTCCGAAGGCTTCGCGCTCTTTGCCGTAAGCTTTGGCCAGTTCCAGGGCGCGTTCCATGCCGGCGACTGCGGCGAGGGCTGAAGCCAAACGCTCACCCTGAAAATTTTCCATCACATAATAAAATCCGCGTCCCGGTTCACCCAATAAATAACGTTTCGGGATGCGGCAATTGTCAAAGAATAGTTCGGCAGTATCGGACACCAGGTTGCCGACTTTTTTAAGTTTCTTGCCCACCGAAAATCCTTTGACATCGGTCGGGAACAGCACAAAGGAAATGCCCTTGTAGCGGTCTTCGCCCGTCCGCACCGCGAGGCAGATAAAATCTGCGCGTGTGCCATTCGTGATCCACAGCTTTTGCCCGGAAATGACAATTTCATCGCCTTCAATGCGGGCGCGAGTTTTCAAGGCCGCGACATCAGAACCGCCGCCGGGTTCACTGATGCCAAGCGCCGAAATTCTGTCTCCGGCGACTGCGGGGCGCAGGAATTCTTCTTTTTGTTCTGGTGTGCCGAGTTCGTCAATCACGGGCAGCGTCAAATCCGATTGTACCATCAGCGCCATATTGATGCCGCCGCTGGTGGAGTAGGAAAGCCCGTCAAAATAGGCCGCCGTCGCCCACCAGTCCAATCCGCTGCCGCCGTATTTTGGATCAATGCGAATGCCGAACAGTCCGAGGTCGCCAGCCTGTTTGAAAAGCTCACGCGGGAAAATCCCGGCTTCGTCCCATTCCTCCGCGTGCGGCAGAATTTCTCGTTGCGCGAATTGCCTGACCGTGTCGCGGAGCATGTGATGTTCTTCAGTGAAATAGGGGAATTGCAATTGTGTTTCTTCCATTAAGTGTTCCTTTGATTACAGCGGAGAAAAAATTAGCGCGTGTCAGCAGTCCATAAAGCCTTGTGCTTACCTCTATTTTTGTGCGCAAGGCGTAAGCCGAATTTTAGTCCGCAACGCGGGTGACAGGCGAATCCGGAACTCCAGGCTTTATGCTGACACCCGCGTTGCGGGCTAAATCCAATTCGCGCTGGAAAATATGCGCCAGTGGATGCACCAGGGTCAAGCGGCCCTTAACAAGCTGGCAACGGCTCGAATAAATTTGGCTTAGCTTGTGATGAAAATATCTTTTTCGTTGCCCAAATCGCGGGCTGATGGCGTGATGATAGTCTTCGCGTTGACGTAAATTTTTTCGCTTTTGTTGACGGCCTGGCGCACATCATCTTCACAAACGAAAGGAACTGGCGGCGGCTTTTGCAGCACAGGTTTTGGCGGCTCTGGTGGCGGCGTTGGGGCTGGAACAGGCGCAACGGGAATCATTATTTGCGGTGTCATTTGCGGGCGACGTTCCGCGAGGAAGCGATCTACGAGATTGGCGACGGCGGCGCGATTTAGGGGGTTCGGGTTTTGGGTTTCGAGGTTCGCGGGGGACGAAGTTAAAGGTGATGATGAAAATTGCGAGTTACTCGGAGGCTGATAAATATTGGCTCCCGTGACTGGGCGGGTCTCGAAGGCTACGCGTTTAATGTCCATTAAATTCAGCGGTGAAATATTATCTGAAGTCACGTTGCCGCCCCACGATCCGCAACCAAGTGTCATTGAAGGAACGAGCGCCGTTGAATATCCAATCGCGCCGTGCGTCGAAGGTGAATTGACTACGATGCGTGCGGCGGGCATCAATAAGCCGTAACGCAAAATCGCTGCACGGTCACGCGAATGAATGGACGACGTGTGACCCATCCCACCATAACGCAAAACTGCATCGCACAACTTGCAACCTTCCTCGACTCCGTTCACGACGTAGTACGTCAAAATCGGCGAAAGTTTTTCTAGTGAAAGAGGGAAGTCGCGCCCGACTCCGCCAACTTCTGCGATTAAGCAACGCGTGGTATTTGGCACAATGATTCCGGCTTTTTCCGCAATCCATGTCGCAGGTTTGCCGACGATTTTCGGATTCAATTTGCCTTCCGGGGTGACAACTAATTTAGCTAATGAATCCGCCTGCGCCTGATTCAAAAAATATGCGCCTTGTGCAATAAATTGTTCACGCGCAGTTTTGTCAATCGCGGCATCAACGATGACAGATTGTTCCGACGCGCAAATTGTGCCGTAGTCAAAACAAGTCCCCGCTAAAATATCGGCGACAGCTTTGGGAACGTCAGCAGTTTTTTCGATGAAGGCGGGCACGTTGCCGGGGCCGACGCCGAACGCTGGCTTGCCTGATGAATAGGCGGCGCGAACTAACCCAGTCCCGCCGGTCGCCAAAATTACCGCCGTCTTTTTATGTTTCATCAATTCGTTCGTGGCTTCAAGCGTTGTGTTCTCAACGCAGCCAATCGCTTCGGCGGGAAGTCCGACAGCAACTGCGGCGGCGCGCATGACATTGGCAACTTCGATCACACATTTCGTTGCCGAAGGATGCGGACTCAGCACGAGCGCATTGCGGGATTTGATTGAAATCAGGATTTTGAAAATTGCGGTTGAGGTTGGATTCGTCGAAGGAATAATGGCGCAGACGACGCCACGCGGCGCGGCAATTTCGATGACGGAGCCGTTGTCATTCACTACGCCAACGGTTTTCAAATTACGAAAATAATTATGAATATCTACCGCTGCGAAAAGGTTTTTGACGTTTTTATCGGCTGGAATCCCATAGCCAGTTTCATCGTGCGCAAGCTGCGCGAGCCGCATAGATTCACGCTGCGCAGCCTGTGCCATCGCTTCGCAAATCGCGTCAATCTTCGCCTGATCGAACGTAGCGACAAGCGCCTGAGCGCGATGCGCCGCTTCGACAAGATTACGCGCGGACTGAATGGATTGGAGATCAGAATCTAGCATTCGTTTCGAGTTTCGAGTTTCGGGTTTTGGGTTTAGAGGAAGAAAATGGTTTGGTGTCACCAGGTTATTAGTGAACCAAAGACTCGAAACCCAAAACCCGAAACCCGAAACTATTATTTCTTGACTGTCCCTTTTGGCAACACGCGCTCGACTTCGGCGTGAGGGCGGGGGATGACGTGGACGGAGACTAATTCTCCAACGCGACGGGCGGCAGCGGCTCCGGCATCGGTCGCGGCTTTGACTGCGCCGACATCACCGCGCACGAAAACCGTCACGTAGCCGGCACCGATATATTCGCGTCCGATCAATTGAACGTTCGCGGCTTTGACCATCGCGTCGGAGGCTTCGACAGCGCTGACAAATCCTTTGGTCTCGATCATTCCGAGGGCTTCCATACTCATAATTGCTTCTCCTGAAATTTGGGGTGCGCACGGCGCAACAAATCTTCTGAAAATGAAGCGAAATAATAAACTGTGCGGTGTGGGAGTACAAGGTAGTGAGGCAGATGAAAAAAGTTCTCGTCAGCTAAAAAAATGAAGAGCGAAGAAAATGCGGAAGCCCGCCCGTAGTAAGGGCGCACACTTGTATCATTGACTTACGGGAGTAAGTCCTGATTTTTTGGAGCTATATCAGTCACGAGTACCCTTACTACGGGCGGACTTCCGCATTTTTTCAGGCGTTTTGGATTTTCACAAAAGCTTCAGCAATGGCCGCGGTATCGGTGTATTCAACAAAGCTGGTGATCTTTCCCTCGCGCACTGTGAAGACGTGAATGAAGTAAGTCGCATATTCCCGTCCGGTAGCTTTGGCCCGCGCTTCGTAATGTCCGACGACGACAACTTTATCGCCTTGTACGATAAATTCGCGTGGCTCGAATTTTAACGTGTCCTCGCACTCGGCTATCTTGGAAAAAAACTCCGCCGCCCCCTCGCACAGAAGCAGCCTGCAATAAAAACTGTGGCTTTCGTAAATCTGCCAACAAGCTGGCGGCCTTATCGGACATTCAGGCATTAGCCTTCATAGCTGTAAAGCATCAGCGGTTCTTTCCCCAGCAAGCGAATATACGTGTAAAGCTGTCCACGATGATGCCAATGCTCATCCGACAGCATCGTGAAAAATTGCCACGCCGGAAATGATCCGAAGGGAGTCTCAACAATTCTTGTCAATTCCTCATCAGACATTTTCATCAACGTTTCGTCCAGCATTTGCTTCGCTTCACCAGCGTAGGCTTGCAGGTCGGCGACTGTTTTGAGATTTGCCAGTACAGCCTGTGCCGCCGCAGTTTCAGGGATGCAAACATCTTCTTCTTCCTGCGTGATTTTGCCTTTGGGCAGGTGCAGCGCCCAATTCCGCTCCATCGCGTAGATGTGATAGAAAAGCTCTCGTAACGACCGCATCTCAGGACGCGGACGAAAATTCAATTCTTCGGTTGTTAGTGGTTCGATGCAGCGGACGGTGACCCCGTGCACCATTTTGAAATATTGTCGCTGACCGAAAATTGCTTCTTTGTTCATTGGTTCTCCTGCCTGGAATGGTGGAATAAATTTTTAGTTTGTTCCGCGTGTAAGGATTGACGAAACGGCACGAACTGAAAGTTCAGTCCACCTGAATTTGTGCCACTTGCGTTGCTGTATAGTTGACTGCTAGTCTGCGAAGGTCAGACGCAAATAAGTTTGGTGATTATTAATTCCGTCGCAGACCTGAGTAGTCTACGGCAAATTTTGTGCAGGAGAAAAGTACTCATGAACGCAAACCGAAAAAACAAATTTAGTGTCACAGTAATTTTGATTGCAGGGTTTATTCTTTCCGCTTGTGGCGGCGGTTCACAACTGCCTGTGCGCGGTCAGGAACAAGCGCCGCAATTCAAGTCCGGCTTCAACCTGATGTCGCCGCAACAGGACGTTGCGATTGGTCGGCAAAATGCCGCGCAGGTTGAACGCGAAATGCGTGTGCTGCCTGATCCTGAAGTGCAAAATTATATTAATGTCGTGGGTAAAAAATTGGCGGCGGTGGCGCCCGGCGAAAAATTCCCTTATCAATTCAAAGTCGTGGATGTCAAAGAAATCAATGCCTTCGCGCTGCCCGGTGGCTTTCTTTATGTGCACAGCGGCGCGATTGTCGCCGCGAAAAACGAATCCGAACTGGTCGGCGTGATGGCACACGAAATTTCTCACGCGGCCCTGCGTCACGGCACACATCAAATGTCACAACAGATGGCGGCGGAAAAAGGCCTGGGACTTGCCGCTTCCATTTTTGGCGGCGATGGTCGCTCGCTGAGTGATGCTGCGCTCGGTGCGGTCGCCAGCGGTGGCTTGCAACTCGCGTTTTTAAGATTCAGTCGCACGGCAGAAAAACAGGCCGACATCACCGGCGCAGAAATTATGGCGGCGGCTGGTTATGATCCGCATGGGCTGGGAAGTTTTTTCAAGACTTTGCTGACAGAAGGAGGTGGCAGGCCGCCCCAAATTCTCAGCGATCATCCTGATCCTGGCAACCGAATTCAATACCTCAATGAATTGTTACCACAATTAAAACTTGCCAATAACCCGGTCGTGGATACGCCGGAATTTCAGCAAATCAAAGCTCGCTTGCGCGGTTTACCCGGCGGCGGAACTGTCCATCGGCAGGCAGCGCCGCAAAATAAACAAACAGCCCGTCCACCAGCACCTTCACCGCAACAGGTAGGATTGCGCGCACCGGACAATTCCTACGAGATTTCTGCGCCAAACAATTGGAAGATGATTACCAGTGACAACGCGCATTTGATCCTTGCTCCTGAGGGCGCAGCGGGAAAAGCAGAATCCGGTGGCATCGTCGTGACGCACGGCATGTTTGTTGGGACGGAAGATTTGCCGAATAATTTGCGCGACCTGAATACCGCCGCCAAAGCCTTCCTCGAATTACAACTGCGTGATAATCCGGGGATGCAACTTGCCGATAATCCGAAGCAAACTACGCTGGGCGGACTGCCTGCCATTTATGCGCCGATCAAGGGCGATTCCCCCATCACCGGACGCGAGGAACGCGACATCATTTGCACGGTAATTTTGCCCAATGGCAAGCTGTTTTACGTGATCCTGATTTCTCCCGTAGATGAAGCGCAAGCCTATAGTCAGGCGTTTGAGCAAACGCTGGCGAGTTTGAAATTTGGGCGTTAGTGTTAAGGATTACTCCCATTGAAAATTCGCAATTTCCGGTGGGTCAATGCCTTTCTCCTGCACGTAGGTGCGGTGTTCGCGTAACTTGCCTTCGTATTTTCTGATTAGCTCTTCGGCGCGGACGGCAAAGTTCGTGCCGAGCTTTTCGGCGGTTTGCATCACGATGTGATAACGGCTGCATTTATTTCGCACCATCATGTCAAAGGCCGTCGTCGTCGAGCCTTCTTCACGATAGCCGTTAATGGCGAAACGATCATTTTGCGGTCGCTCCCACAAGAGCTGTTTGAGCGCAGATGTATAGCCGTGAAAGTTAAAAATCACCGGACACGCCAACGGAAAAATTCTTTGGAAGCGGTCTTCAGATAATCCGTGCGGATATTTTTCCGGCACACCCAGCGCCATCAAATCAACTACATTCACGACTCGGACTTTTAATTCCGGCAACTCTTCGCGCAGGAGCTTTGCCGCTGCCATTACTTCCATCGTCATGTTGTCGCCGCAGGCAGCAAGCACAATTTCAGGTGCATCACCATTGTTCGTACTCGCCCAGCGCCAGATCGAAGTGCCGACACGACAATGCTCAATTGCTTCGTCGAGCGATAACCATTGCGGCATCGGCTGCTTACCGGCAATCACCAGATTGATGTAATTGGTCGAATGCAAACAATGGTCAATCGTCGAAAGCAAACTGTTCGCGTCAGGTGGAAGATAAATGCGGTAGGTTGTTCCTTTGCGCGTGAGCAGGCTGTTTATGAAACCCGGCCCCTGATGCGAATAGCCATTGTGATCCTGCCGCCAAACTTCTGAAGTCAGTAAATAATTCAACGACGCAATGGGTTTGCGCCAGGGAATTTCCTGTGACATTTTCAAAAACTTGGCGTATTGATTCATCATCCCGTCCACAATCGGAATGAACGCTTCGTAACAGGGATAAAGCCCGTGTCGTCCGGTCAATAAATAACCCTGCAACCAGCCCTGGCAATTATGTTCGCTCAGCATTTCCAGCACTCGCCCGTCTCGTGCCGTGTGTTCCGTATTCGCTGGAAGCGGCCAGGTATATTGGCGATTCGTGGCTTCCAGCACTTTATCAATACGGTTCGATTCCAGTTCATCCGGGCAGACAAGGCGAAAATTCCGTTGCTCCTGATTGAGCAAAACTACATCTTTCAAGTAATCGCCCAATGGATTCATCTGCGCCGTGCGCTGACCGCCACGCTGAGCAATTTTCAGCGCGTAGGGTGATAAGTCAGGCAGGTTGAGCGGAATCCGACAGGCGCCGCCAAAGCTGTGTTGATTCATGGCGATGCGCTGGTCACGCGGCAGGCACAACGACAAAATATCCGGTGCCGGTTTTCCGTCATCATCAAACAATTCTTCCGGTTGATAAGAGCGGAGCCAGGTTTCCAGCGCGACCAAATGAACAGGATTATTTTTGGGGTCTTTCACCGGAATCTGATGCGCACGAAAAGTGCCTGCGACTGGCTGTCCGTCAATTTCTGCGGGGCAGCCAAATCCTTTTGGCGTGCGCAAAATTATCAGCGGCCATTGCGGACGCTGGGGTGGTTGTCCGTGCCGTGCCTGCCCCTGAATGGCGCGAATTTCCCGATACGCCCAATCTACTGCTTCCTGCATTTCTTCGTCCAGTTCAGCATTGAAATTAACGGTTCGCACCGCATAGCCGTAGCCCGTAAACAAAGCATTCAACTCCTCATCGTTCATCGTGCCAAAAATGGTTGGATTGGAAATCTTGAAGCCGTTGAGATGTAAAAATGGCAGGACTGCGCCATCCGTTGCCGGGTTCAGAAATTTATTGCTGTGCCACGCCCCAGCCGTTGGCCCCGTCTCGGCTTCACCGTCGCCAATAATGCAGGCAACAATTAATTCAGGGTTGTCAAAAGCTGCGCCAAAAGCAGTCGCCAGCGCATAGCCCAATTCGCCACCTTCGTGAATTACACCTGGCAAAGCTGGGCTGAGATGACTGGGAAAACCATAAGGCCACGAAAATAATTTACAGAGCTTTTCAACCCCGGCGCGATCATAAGTGACTTCAGGATAAAATTCTGTCAGCGTTCCCTCCACAAACATATTGGCCATATTCGCGGCGGCTCCGTGGCCGGGGCCGGTGACGAGCAATACACTGGCGGCAGTGCGCTTAATCAGATAATTCAGGTGCGTATAAATTAAATTGATGCCCGGCGCAGTCCCCCAGTGTCCCAGCAACCGATCTTTGATATGTTCAGGGCGCAGCGGCTCCGACAGCAAAGTATTCGCTTTAAGATAAATTTGCGCGGCAGCCAGATAATTCACCGCGCGGCGATAACGCGCCATTGGTTCTTTGTCTGGCTGAGAAATTTTCGTTTCGCTATTTTCTTTCGTAATAGATGCCTGGGTCACAGTTGTAGTCTCCATAAAAGTCATGTGATATTAATCCTTCGATTGTTGTGGCAATTGGCGTTCCACTTATTTGCGGAGTATTTGTTGCGGAATATCTCGCAGTGAGTTGAGGAGAATTTCGCATTTGGTAGTAAGCGAATAAAAGACCACTGATTTCTAATTGGTACACTTATTGCTATAAACAGTTTTATGATGAAACTCCTGATTGCTTACGACGACTCAGCATCAGCCAATGATGCACTGAATGATTTATTACGTGCGGGCTTGCCTGAAAAAGCCAAAGCGATAGTGTTTTCGGTGGCAGAGCTTTGGTTTCCGCCGCAGACTGACCACCTCGAGCCACGCCCCACCTGGACGGAACGCCCGGTAATTAATGAAGCGGAAGCGCTGAGTTTTGCACAGGAAGCGTGTGTTCGGCTGCGCTCTTTATTTCCCGCCTGGGAAGTTGCGGCAGAAACTGCTTCCGGTTCGCCTGCGCGGTTCCTGCTTGAAAAAGCAGACGAATGGCAGCCTGATCTGATCGTGGTTGGTTCGCATGGGCGTTCGGTTATGGGGCGCTTTCTGTTCGGCAGCGTTGCGCAAAAGGTCGTCAACGAAGCGCCCTGTACAGTTCGAGTGGCACGCCAGCGCGTCAATGCTGCTGGATTTCCGGTGCGGATTTTAGTTGGTGTTGATGGCTCAGTGGTGGCCTTCGCTGCGATTGAATTATTAGCCTCGAGGGTTTGGCCTAAAGAAACCGAAGCGCGGATTGTGACCGCTATTGGTGACTCAATAGAAGAAAAAACGCGTGCGACTGAAATTCAAATGATCGCTGAAAATAAGCTGCGTGCGGCTGGCTTAAAAGCCGCTTCGATCATTATCACGGGCGATCCCAAACAGGTCTTACTTGCCGAAGCCGAAGACTGGGGAGCCGATTGTATTTATGTCGGTCACACGGGTGAAGGTCGGCTCGAACGATTTTTACCCGGCAGCGTCGCAACCGCAGTTGTTGCCAGAGCGCATTGTTCGGTGGAAATCGTGCGCAGGAAACATTAAGGTTGAATCAGGCGTGAATACGCTGCCAATATTTTTGGTGCACATTTTTCGCCCAGCCCCAGAAACGCCCTTGCTTGACGCTTGCGCCGCTTTTATCCCAGAGTCCTTTTTGCAAATAAATCGAATCGCCCCCACCCTCATCAATAACTAACATTAGTTCGTGGTTGTAACGTGCTTCCGGTTCTTTGCCTTCGATTTCAGCCGCAATATTTGCCGCCGCGACCATTCCCTGCAACACCGCCATGTGTCCCATCTTCGGCCCTAACAGATTGACACAATCGCCTGCCGCATAAATTCGACTGGCGCCGGTGGCGCGCATATGACGATCTACTCGCACATAACCGTTCGGGTCAGTTAAGCCTGTGTACATCCCTGCGCTTGCACCAGCAAAAGGCGGGAGCAGCATCAACAAATCGTATTCTATTTGTCGCTTGTCTGCGGTGAAAATCGCTTTATCTGTGATTTGAGTGATAGGGAAATTGGAGACGAATTCCACATCGTGTTCATGCAGCGATTTTTGCAAATGCGGCACAATTTCCTGCCCGCCAAGCTGCCCGCCCAGCTCTTCGGGGCTGACAATCGTAATATTTACCTTCTCTCTTTCGCCCCGCTCTTTCAGCAGGCGATCCAGGGCAAAAGCGGATTCAAACACCGGGACGGCCAGTCTTGCATCAGGCGAATAACCAAGCACCGCATGTCCGGCGTGAAAATGCTTCAGCGCCTCACGAAATTTCAAGGCTGCATTGACAGTCAACAAATGATGCGCGTGATCGTAAAAACCATGTACCTCTTCTGTTGCCAGTCTTCGCCCCAGCGCAAACACCAGATAATCATAAGGAATTTTGCCTTCGACTTCGCCGTGCGGGACAACTACGCAATTGTTATCGGGGTCAGGATACGCAACCTCGGCCTGAATAAATTTGACGCGCCGATCCAGCATCGCCTCGCGCAAATCATACGTGATGTCGCCGACTTCACATTGTCCGAACGCCAGTTTTACTAACGCCGGATAGAAGATGAAATCGCGGTTGTGCGACACCAGTGTAATTTGATGTTCTTTGCCTAATCGTTTGGCTAAGGATTCAGCCGCGACAACTCCGGCAAAACCTGCTCCTAACACAACTACGTTACTCATAATTATTTCTCACTTTCCTGTGTCTGACGAGCGCGGACAATTTCCACTGAACATTTGGCGTGCGAGGCAATGGAATTGGAAACGGAGCCAAGCAAAAATCGTTTGAACCCGCGATAACCGTGCGAACCGATAATGAGCAAATCCGCGCCCCAGCTTTCCGCTTCGTCAATGATTGTCGTGGCTGCGTGCCCCGTTTTGATGTCGGTGATTATTTCCAGCACCATGCCAATTTCTTCCCGCAGGGTTTTGACGCTTTTTTCAATCGCAGCCTGCGCCCGCTCGCGCCCGGATTCTTCCAGTTGTGTGTAATAGCTGTCGGGCAAGGCCCAGGTTTCAGTCGTCGGCGCAAACGGCAATTCGACCACGGAAAATACCTTCATCACAGTCCCCACCGGCCAGGGACGATGGGCGATTTCTTTGACGGCGGCATCACTGCATTCTGATCCATCAACGGCCAATAAGATTTTCATGATTTCCTCTTTCTCAATTTGAAGTTGTAACTGTTAATCCTGCTGAGAGATGAGCAAGTAGTGTGCCATCCCGCCGGGTACAGCACCGCACGGCAACCCCGTTGCTCCGGCTCCAGAGGCAGTACCGCGAGCCGTCGTGAGCTGGGTTTATTACTACACAGTGCGAAAAATTACGCAGGGCAGAGAGTGAAATTTACCACTGCTGACTTATGATCCTGACTCGCAGTCGCAGTCTTGTGTCAGCTTAAAGAGGCTGCTCGTGCAAATAAAATCCGCCGTAATAATTTCGGCACTGCTTTTGCATATAGCATTCAGATTCCAGAAGGAGACAAATAGCTGACCATGTTAATGCGGCGCGGCGAATATTTTCAAGTAATCACTCATGGCTGTGAGAAAAACTGCATTGATGAATATTACTACTATTGAAGCGACGAATATTGACGCGGCAATTTTTCCTTATGCCGTTGATGTTGTGACAATTTTGCAGGCGCATGTGGTCAATCCTGCTGTCGGACTTAAGGCTGATGACGTTCTTACGCGTCGCCAGAAATTTGGCGCAAATGCGCTGCCAACAATTCGCCAGCGTTCGTGGATCAGCATTTTACTTGATCAGTTTCTGAGCCTGATTATTGCGCTGCTGGCTGTTGCTGCGATTATTGCCTGGGCTACGGGCGATACGGTCGAAGCCCTGGCCATCGCCTTTGTTTTAGTCTTCAACGGCTTGGTTGGGTTTGCGACGGAATGGCAGGCGGGACGCGCCCTGGACGTGTTGCGTCGGCAGTCGCGGACGACCGCCCGTGTGCGACGTGATGGCAAAGAACTGGAGCTTGATGCGACTGATCTGGTTCCCGGTGATGTTGTGATTCTGAATGCCGGCGATGGTGTTCCGGCAGATGCGCGTCTGCTTGAGGCGTCCAATTTGCAGGTTGAGGAATCCGCCTTAACAGGTGAAAGCGTAACCGTCGAAAAAAACATCACGCCAGTCTCAAAAGATGCTTTGCTCGCTGAGCGCCACGCGATGCTTTACCTCGGAACAGCGGTTGTGGCAGGACGCGGCGTAGCCCTTGTCACCGCGACCGGAACCGCAACAGAACTGGGGAAAATCGGCAAGCTTGTGGCGAGTGCGCCAAATGAAACGACTCCACTCAAACGTCGTCTGGATGAATTGGGGCGACGCCTCGTTTATGCGGTGCTGGTGATTGGCGCGATAGTTATGCTGGCCGGATGGTTGCGCGGGGAATCACTTTGGTTAATGGCTGAAGTCGGAATCAGTCTGGCAGTTGCCGCGATTCCTGAAGCTTTGCCCGCCGTGACGACGCTGATTCTGGCGCTCGGGATTTTACGGATGGCACGGCAAAACGCAATTGTGCGCCGCCTGCCAGCCGTTGAAACCCTCGGTAGCGCGACAATTATTTGCACTGACAAAACCGGAACGCTGACAGAAAATCGCATGACCGTGCGTGATTATTTTTTGGCAAGTGGTGAAGTCATAAAGCTTACGCCTGAAATGCCAGTGCCGGAAAATAGTGAATTACTGACCCACGCACTCCGCATCAGCGTGCTGTGCAACGAAGCTTCATTCAATCAGCAGGAAGCAGACGAAGCGCAGACTGTGGGCGATCCTACTGAAACTGCTTTGCTGCTGGCGGCGCACAAAACAGGTATGGATATTGGGCAAACTCGCCTGGCCTATCCAAAGCTCAGCGAAATTCCCTTTGCTGCTGTGACCAAAAGAATGCTGACGCTCCATCAAACTAAAGAAGGTGCGCGGTTGGTTGCATTGAAAGGCGGGCCATCGGCAGTACTCGATATTTGCACGCAATATGCGGCGGACGGCAATAATATTTTGCCGCTTGATGAAGCTGCTCGAAAAATATTTCTCGTTGCCAACGAAGCAATGGCGGAACGAGGCTTGCGCGTGCTGGCATTGGCGGAAAAACGCCTGAATCATAACGATGAACCTGAAGTGAATATTGCTCGCATAATTGATGGTTATTGCTTTCTTGGGTTTGTCGGTATGAGCGATCCGCCCCGTGCTGAAGTTCCTGCTGCGCTTGCATCCGCTCGCCAGGCGGGCATTCGCGTCGTGATGCTGACCGGCGATCAAATCAATACGGCACGTGCAATTGCGAAAGAGTTGCATTTGAATGGAACAAATGAACCGCGTGTTTTGCATGCGCGAGATTTAATCGGTGCAGATCATGCGCTGCTGGCACAACTGGCGGACTCCACTGATGTTTTTGCGCGTGTGTCGCCCGAAGATAAATTGAATATCGTCGCCGCTTTACAACAGGCCCATGAAATCGTCGCGGTCACTGGCGATGGAGTGAATGACGCGCCTGCGCTCAAGCGGGCCGACATCGGAATCGCCATGGGAAAGCGGGGAACTGAAGTTGCCAAAGAAGCTGCCGACATGGTGCTGGCAGATGATAATTTTGCGACGATTATCAAAGCCGTCGCTGGTGGGCGGACGATTTACGCGAACATCATCAAGTTCGTTCATCTAATGTTCTCAAAAAATCTGGCGGCTGTAATTGCGATTTTTGTGGCGATTGTGGTCGGCTGGCCTTTACCTTTATTGCCGTTGCAAATTCTCTGGCTCAATCTGGTGACAGATATTTTTCCGGCGCTGGCGCTGGCCCTGGAACCGAGCGGAACCGAGGTGATGCAACGACCGCCGCGTTCGTCACAGGCTGCACTTTTGTCGCGCCCGTTTGTGATCCTGATCTTGTGGCAGGCCGTAATGCTAGCGGCGATTATTCTGGCGGGCTACGGGTGGGCGCTGAGGACTTATGGTGGTGGCGCACATGCTCGCACCGTTGCATTGTTAACGCTCGTCGGAGTTCAACTTGGGCATACCTTCAACTGTCGTTCACGGACGTACTCAGCGTTCGCAGATTTGTTTAGTAATCCTTTTCTGTGGCTCGCGGCGGCAATCGTGATGGGGCTGCAACTGCTGGCGCTTTATTTGCCACCACTGGCGCGAGTACTCGCGACGACACCATTAACGAAAGCAGATTTTGTCGTGACAGTCATCGCGATTTTCCTGCCAATCCTGATTGTCGAAGCCGCGAAATTCATTGCACGACGAAAGCGGTAAATAGAGCAGCGTACCTCAGCAGGGAACGTGGCTCGTTGTGTACCCGGCTCGCTACGGCTCGCGGTACTGTACCGTTGACAGCGATAGCGACGGGGTTGGTTCGCGGTACAGTACCCGGAGCCGTAGCGACGGGTTGGCTTCGCGCATGAAATGTTTTGCCACTTTTTTCCATATACAAATGGAAGCCCTGATTTATCTCGGCGCGAAAAAGCAAATCTGATCGAGCGAACCAAAAAAAGAGCGATGAGCCTGTTCGCCAACTCCGCCGAATTCACTTGCCCCGCTGTTTGAGGAACAATCTGCCATGTCCTGTGAAGCCCCCGTGCTTATCTGGTTCTTAGCCACAACCTTTGCCTGTTTGGTCATCATTCTTTCTGCGGGTTATCGCCAGACACAACGCGCTGCACTCCAACGTCTGCGGGATCGGATTGCCGCAGACTTGCACGATGATATTGGCGCGAACCTTTCGCAACTCGCCCTGCTCAGCGAAGTTCTGCATCACCAGACTGGAACCGCCGATCCGCAACTGGTGCACTCGCTCAAGGCGATGTCAGATATTTCGCGCGAAACGATGAGTGCGCTTGGCGACATCGTTTGGGCGGCGAATCCGCACCAGGATGGTTTTAGTAATTTGCTTCGGCGGATGCGTCACTTTGCCAGCGAAATTCTGCCTGCCGCCGGGGTGGAATTTTCTTTTCATGCGCCCAACTTCAAAAGCGAATTGCGGCTGGACGCTGAATTACGTCGCCAGGTTTTTTTAATTTTCAAGGAAGGCCTCAACAATCTGGTACGCCATTCCGGTTGCTCCTGCGCTGTCATTGAAGTGCAGCTTGAAGGCGGCTACCTCACGTTGCGTATCAGCGATAACGGCAGAGGTTTTGCTTCTGCGCAGCCCGCCGAGGGCAACGGGTTACGAAGTATGTCGCGCCGCGCCAATACGCTGGGCGCTGGCTTCAGCATTATTTCTTCAGCCGCCGGGACTACAATTTTATTGTGTGCTCGTCAGCGTCAATCAGCCGGACAATGGGCACAACAATGGCTGACGGTTGTCAGGCAACAATCTCAGTTTCGATTGCGGTCGGTAGGAGTTGCGCTACATACCTACCTGAATAGGGGAGTGACAGCGTTGGCGCAACCACCTACACTACCCTTGCAGCCAATAACTGCCGCAGCCAAAAACAAAAAATCCCCCGGCAGGCACTGAGCGTATCAGTCAGGAGGAGACTGTGTCAGTTGTAACCGACATTATCAAAGTCGCCATCATTGAGGATTTGCGCGAAGTGCGTGAAGGCTTGTGTTATTTGATCGGCAGCGCACCGGGCTTCATCTGTACAGGCGGTTTCGGTTCGATGGAAGAAGGCTTACAAAAGTTAGGACAGAACCTGCCCAACATTTTGTTACTGGACATTGGCCTGCCCGGGATGGACGGCATTGCAGGCACACGGTTGCTGAAGGAACGCTGGCCGCAACTGGTGATCGTGACTTTAACGATCTACGACGATGACGAACGGATCTTTGACGCCTTGTGTGCCGGAGCTTCAGGTTATTTGCTCAAGCACACGTCGCCTGCCCGACTAATCGAAGGTTTGCGCGAGGCAGTGAACGGCGGCGCACCGATGTCGCCGGAAATTGCGAGCAAAGTG
>JANMKB010000719.1:0-2214 GCA_031371805.1 Blastocatellia bacterium
CCCCATTCCTTAATGATTTCCTGTGACGCCACGGGGCCTTGCGCGATTGTCTGCTCAGTGACTTGCTGCGTTTCTTGCACTGGCTTGCCGTCCGGCCCATTAATGACGTTGCCGCTCGCATCTTTCTTATCAACCTGGACAGTCTGCGGATCAACGAGTTTCACGGTCTCATACGGTCGCAGGTTTTGCGTCACACCGCTTGCCACCAGCACCAGCGCACCGACGAGGCAGAAGGGAAGCAAGACCCAAAGGATGGCGCGTGTCAGGTCTACCCAAAAGTTGCCAAGCGTGTCTTTCTCGCGTTGCGCGATGCCGCGAATAAACGCGATAGCGAGCGCGATGCCGACCGCTGCGGAAGTGAAGTTGTGATACGCGAGTCCCGCCATTTGCGTCAGATAGCTCATCGTCGTTTCCGGGACGTAGCTCTGCCAGTTCGTGTTGGTCGTAAATGACACGGCTGTATTGAAAGACGAATTCGGCCCAATCCCGGCGAGCTTTTGCGGATTGAACGGCAGGTAATATTGCACGCGCTGCATCAGATAAAGCACGAGTAGCGAGACAACACTGAAGAGCAGCATTGCCACCGCGTACTCTGTCCAGCGCATCTCGTGCGTTTCGTTGACGCCCGTCAGGCGATAAATCATGCGCTCGACCGGACGCATTACCGGATCAAGAAACGTGCGTTCACGGTTGAAAACACGCGCCATAAACACACCGAGCGGCTTAGTGACGGCCAACACCAGCGCACAGAAAAACAGAATTTGTAACCATCCGTTGAGTGTCATTTTAGAACTTCTCCGGTTTTAGCAATGCGTAGGTTAAATACATCAACAACAACGCCGCGACAGTAATTACGATCAATGTTTCCAAGCTCATTTTCGCTTCCTTACAATTTTTTGCACGCCCGGACATAGCCCAGCGCGAGCAGGAAAAAAAACACAGTGACGGTGATAAAAATAAGGTCTGACATAATGCCTGCTTTCGTTAGTGCGTTTGCGGCTCAGGCATCACAACGCCGAACCGACCATAAACCTGGTGATGAACTTGCGTTGCAGTTGGTGCGGCGATGGCTTGTGCTTTTGTTTGCGCCACAGAAAATCGCCCGTAGGGGTGAAACGATGGCTGCGAAGCGTTTTCGCACGATGCCAGCGTGCCGACAGTGACCAATAAAACCGCCAGCCACGTGCCGCGCACGGTGTAATGACGCAAGGTTTTGGCCGGTATTGTTTGCAACAAATAAATACGGTGCAACCTGGGTAAATCAGCCTGGTGGTCAATTAACGCGTAACGAACACACAGGGAGATGACGATGGCTGCGACGACTAACAAAACTTGTAATGTGTGATACCACATAACGCTGCCTTTCGTTTGTTACTCAATCATTTCAGCAACAAAGACAGCGTAAACCTCAGGACGTAAGGATGGCGTAAACGATTTATAAAAAGTTCATAAAGATTTAGTCGTCGCGCAATCCAGCCATGGCTGGATTGCGCTACAAGAAATTTTACAATTTTTCAGACAGGAAGCGATAGCCAACCCAGGGTTCGGTGAGAATGTATTGCGGATGCGCGGGATCAGCTTCGATTTTTTTGCGCAGTTGTCCGATGAAGACGCGCAGGTACTCAGTTTGTTCGGTGTAATTGCCGCCCCAGATTGCGCCGAGTAGTGTGCGATGCGTGATGACTTTGCCGCGATTTTGGAACAGGTACACCAGCAAATCGAATTCTTTCGGCGTGAGATGAATTTCCTGTTGGCGCACGAGAATTTTGTGGGCAGCGAGGTCAATCATAAAATCGCCTTCTGTTAAATTATTTTGCGCGGCTTCTATGTTTGTTGGCACGCGTCGTAATGCAGCGCGTACCCGTGCCATCAGTTCGTTAATCCCAAAAGGTTTTGTGATGTAATCATCGGCTCCGGCGTCGAGGGCTTCGACTTTGTTGTGCTCTTCACCTTTGACGGAAAGCACGATGATTGGCGTCACAGAAGTTTTGCGAATGGCGCGACACAATTCGATGCCGTTCATTTCGGGCATCGAAAGATCAGTGACCACCAAGTCAGGATTCCAGTCGTGAAATAATTCAAGCGCAGCCTGGCCGTCGGCGGCAGTGCGAACTTCGTAAGTGTGTGCGGTCAGGCTGCGGCGCAACACGCGAATAATTTGCGCTTCGTCATCAACGACCAAAATTTTGTGTGTTTCAGCCATCACTCTTCATC
>JANMKB010000073.1:0-7410 GCA_031371805.1 Blastocatellia bacterium
GTTTGGATTACTGACAAGCACCATTTTTATCTGTTCGGAAATAAATTCGTCTTCCTTATCAGTCGCATTTTCCCTGAGCGATTTAAAGGAATGATAATTAATTTCACATAAATACAGCAGGTCTAAACCCGCGAGGTATAATCGCACCAATTGAGAATTGTTGTTTTTCATAACATCTTCATTAATTCCTAAATCGCCCATTTCAGGAATTATTTTTATGACCAGCTTTTCTAAATCTTTACTTGAACCACTTTCCTGAACCGCCTCACGAAGGCTCATCGTCGCTGCCAGTGTTTTTTGAAATTTATCTATGAAGAGCCGCGCTTCCCGTGTTTCCTGCAATGTAAGGTTTTTCTCTTCTTCGTGCTCTTTTGGCATTGGCAATGGTGGATTTATTTCCTCATGCACTTCCGGCTCCTGCCCATAAGCAAAATTGTTAATGGCAACCAACGACAAAACACAGAGTAAGAACATCAATATTTTATTCATTTTTTAGCTCCTGGATAATTGAGAGAATGATTGCCTGTGCGTACTGCACGAGCCACGCACCTCACTTCTGCAAGGCAAATGCCAGGACCAAAAGCCGCTAAAATGCCTGTCGTTATTGAGCTTTATTTAACTGAGTTGTTTGAAGAGATTTGAAGACTGTCGGGAAGATGTTTCAATTGTCAGTAATTACCTGCGCCTGCAATCAGCGAATGATTGCAGGCGCAAGGCTATTTGAAGGCTATCCAATTTAGAAAAATCGTAAGGTATAACTCAACCGCACGCCACGCCCGACTTCCGGGGCAAAATCTTTAATAAACGACAAGTGGTTGTAATAAAGCTTATCGCCTAAATTAAACGCATTGAGCGAAAAGATTTGCGCGAGATGTTGCGTGGCAATTGTGTACGAAGCAGTTAACCCAATTGTCGCGTACCCTTCTGTGCGCGTTTCCGTCGGGAATATTTTATCCTGCGCCCGCGACAAAATAAGTTCCGGTACGAAGCGGAAATTTCCAAAGGTTCCTTCAAATCCAAGCCTTCCACGCAAAGGTGGAATTCGTGGCAGCGGAGTTTTGCTCATGGTCAATTCAGCGTTCACATAATCCAGGCTTGATTGAAGCCAGATATTTTTGTTGACGTTAAAATCGGCACGGGCTTCGATGCCGGTGTAACGGCTCGTGCCTTGCGCGTAATTCGCTACGATCAAACCGGACGCGGCATCTCTGGCTCCGGTCGGAGCCAGGAAAACGAAATCGCGGATGTGGTAGTAATAATAATTCAACTCGCCGCGAAAACGATTATTTTGTTGGCGCAACGAAAAATCTACGCCATCGTTGCTCTCGCGCTTGAGCTGATCATTGCCAATTTCAAAGGTCGAATTACCTCCGTGGGGGCCATTGTTGTAAAGCTCTTCCAAGGCCGGAGCGCGATAAGAATGACCATAATTTGCCACAAATGCGCCGCCTTCCCACAACGGAATGCGCAATCCAACCGCCGCAGAAATTCCGTTGAAGGCCCGCGCAGTTTTACCAACTGGTGCATAGCCGTTGTGTTCGATACGGCTGCCGAATTGCAATGAAGCGTGTTTAAAATCAAATGTTTCCAGCGCATACCCGGCAAAAGAATTTTGTATTGTGGGAGGAGCCAGTGCTTCTGCGCCGCTTGATTTGTAATCACGATGCATGCCCCAAATGCCAAAACTGCCACTCAGCTTGCCAACTTTTTTCTGCTCCGCCAGCGCACTGTAAACCAGTGACTTGTTGATAAAAGTTGTATTTACCTCATTCGTGATTGAATCAATTTCTTTGTGGTTATAATCGTTATATTGAAGCTTGAACTGTGCACCTTTAAAAAATGATTCAAGCTCATGAAATCCACCTTTGACCTGGACGCTTTGACGGTGCATATCAAGATGAATAATTTCAGGATTTAGTTCGGCTTTGTCATAAGGCACGCCGTAATAACGGCTGTCAAAAGTGTAATTGGCATTCACAAATCCTTTGCCCGCATAATAACCAAAACCGCCTGCGCCATTCGTTTCGCGTGCATAGGAATTCCGCACTCTGCCCAGAGGAGTTAAATATTCGCCAGATCGCAACCCGCCGCCATTACCCCAGAACAACCATTTATCGCTGCCAAATTCAATACCGCCGCTGCCGCCGCCAGTGTAATTATTCGAACTGCCAACGCCCGTCAAATAACCATGAATTCCTTTATGCGGAGCATCGTGCCCGGTGATGGCATTGACGACGCCGCCCATTGCGCTGCTGCCGTAAAGCAACGTTGCCGGGCCTTTGACAACTTCAATTTTATCGAGTGACATCACATCAATTGGTTCAGCGTGATCGCCTGATTGTGAGCCGAGTCCGCCCACGCGCATGCCGTCTTGCAGAATGACGACACGGTCGCCATCAAAACCGCGAATGACGGGACGCGAAGTGCCGGGTCCTTCGCTTCGTTTCGCCACACCAAGTTGATTATCCAACGCTTCACCGAGTGAAATTGGATTCTTTTCAGCCAACTCAATCGCGCCCAGAGTTGTAACCGACTGGATCGAATTGAAAGTCGTTTCTTCATTGCCCGACGCGGTGATCGTGACCTGATCGCGGACGCCTGAAAGTTTGATCTGGAAATCAATTTTCGCTTCGCCGCCACTGGTTATTTCGATGGACTGAATTGAATCCGGCGCACGGTCGAGATGGGCATGCACTTCGTATTTGCCCGCCGGAACGTTCAGGAATTCATACTTTCCATTGTCGTCGGTGATGACGGTGCGATTGAGGCGAATGATCGTGACGGTCACGCCGTGTAAGGTAGCTCCTGATGAATCCAGCGCAACAGTGCCACGCAAAGTTCCGGTTGCTTGCGCCAGACTGACAGTAGTGATAATCGTTAGAAAAAATAATGTACTGATAATAAACCGCATGAATAAATCCTTCCTGGTAAATCAGTCACATCCTGAAAACATCAGGAGAACCGATACCAGCGTTGCATCATAAAATTTGGATGAAAAAATCGAAACGAACTGCCACAAACTTTAGCGCAGTCTGTCCGCAGTTTTTTTAGCAGGATTTAGATGCGGGGTGGGGCGCGGCTGGCGCGAAGCTGACGTGCCTGGAAATCATAGCCAGCCTCTTCTGCCCGGAGAAAATTGATCTGAGTGGATTCAACAGGCTCTGAGGCCGAAGAAGGAATATCAAGCGCGAGGGTTTGATGATCCTGACAAACAGAGCATTGGTGCGATGATGGCGCGTTACCTGATTGTTCACTGTGCGAAGAAAAATGAATCGCTTCGTCGTGCAGCGGCGCATTACCAAGATGAAAGAAAAGATGTCCGCTCAGGTTAAGCAGCAGCGCCAGCAGCAGGAGTTGCGGGAGCCATCGTCTATTCAAATTGTTTTGCCAATTACTCATCATTAGAGATTACGAATGTAAACTGATGGAGTGTACATCGGCTTTTAGTATTGCTATCAGATCGGAACATTGTCAAGCAGAAGAAATTACTTGAGGCGCAAGTGGCTGTGGCTTAGACTGTTTATCGTCTGACAACTGCAAAGAGGATAAGCTAAAAGTCTATGAATTTTGAACTGACAGAAGAACAACAACAAATCAAAAAAATGGTGCGCGAATTCGCCGAAGCTGAAATTCGTCCGCACGTAATGGAATGGGACGAAGCACAGCATTTTCCCAAAGAATTGTTCAAGCAACTTGGCAAGCTGGGCTTAACCGGCGTGATTTTTCCCGAAGAATTCGGTGGAGCCGGCATGGGTTACATAGAATACGCCACAGTCATCGAAGAGCTTTCCCGCGTAGACGGTTCCATCGGGCTGTCGGTCGCCGCACATAATTCGCTTTGCACGAATCACATTTATCAATACGGCACAGAGGAACAGCGCCATAAATTTGTTACTCCATTGGCACAGGGCGAAAAGCTGGGGTCGTGGGCGTTGACGGAGCCGGGTTCAGGTTCTGATGCTTCGGGACTGAAAACTTCGGCAGTGAAAAAAGATAATGGCTGGGTGCTGAATGGTGCCAAAAATTTCATCACGCACGGCATTTCCGGCGACACTTGCGTAGTGCTGGCTTACACCGACCGCGAGATGCGTTCACGCGGCGTCACGGCATTCGTAGTTGATCGCACCACGCCAGGCTTTATTGCGGGCAAAAAGGAAAACAAGCTTGGCGTGCGCGCTTCGGAAACAGCTTCGATAATTTTTGAGGATTGTTTTGTGCCCGATGAAAATATGCTCGGTGAACGCGGCAGAGGGTTTGTCAACGCGATGCAAATTCTGGATGGTGGCAGAATTTCGATTGCGGCGTTAGCGCTCGGCATCGCCCAGGGCGCTTATGAATCAGCCTTAAAATATGCCAAAGAGCGCGAGCAATTCGGCAATCCGATTTTTGAATTCCAGGCGATTCAATTCAAGCTGGCAGACATGGCGACGCAAATTGATGCCGCCAGATTGCTGATTCAACGCGCCGCTTGGATGAAAGATCAGAAATTGCCGACGACAAAAGAATCCGCGATGGCAAAATTATATGCCTCAGAAATCGCCGTCAAAGTCAGCGAAGAAGCGATTCAAATTCACGGCGGCTATGGTTACACCAAAGATTATCCACCCGAAAAATTCTGGCGCGATTCCAAACTTTGCACGATTGGCGAAGGCACGAGCGAAGTGCAACGATTGGTGATTGCGCGGCAATTGGTGGCGCTATAAAATCAACTCCTTGCCGAACACAGAATATTTATGATTAAAGATTTTTCTGACGAATTTCTCCGCTACAAGCTTTCTGGAAAAAAAGCGATTGATCAGGTTTCCGACGATGGATTGAACGAAATCGTCAGACAAGATTTGAATTCCATTACGATGATTATTCGTCATATCAGTGGAAATCTGCTTTCGCGTTTCACCGATTTCCTCACATCTGACGGAGAAAAATCATGGCGTGATCGTGAAGCTGAATTTGAAAGTAGCGCATATTCGCGCAGCGAAATATTTGAGAATTGGGAACGCGGTTGGCAATGTCTGGAAGAAGCTTTGGCTTCACTTTCTGACGCGGATTTGGAAAAAGAAATTACGATCCGCGGAAAATCATTGACCGTCAATCAGGCGCTCCTGCGCTCACTCGCGCACGTAGCGAATCACGTCGGGCAAATAATTTTATTAGCTAAAATTCAGACGAAAGACAAGTGGAAAGCGATCACGATTCCCAAAGGAAAATCAGCCGAGTACAACCAAAATCCGACGATGGAGAAACGACCTTCCTGATGAAGCAAACAGGCGTTACGCCATTGCCAAATGCAAAGTTTGCAAACGCTTTGTTGCACTGGTACGACGCCACAAAAATTTCTTTGCCGTGGCGCGGCGGGCGTGATCCCTATCAAATCTGGCTCGCAGAAATCATGCTGCAACAGACCCGTGTCGCAGCCGTCAAAGAATATTACTCGCGCTGGTTAGAAAAATTTCCAACGATTGAAATTTTGGCAGCGGCTTCGCTTGATGAGGTCTTAAAAGTGTGGGAAGGTTTGGGATATTACACCCGCGCTCGCAACATTCACAAGCTCGCAAAAATCATCGTCAACGATCATCACGGTCAATTCCCTGTTACAGCCGAAGCCTTGCAAACATTGCCTGGGATTGGACGCTACACCGCTGCCGCGCTTGCCAGCATTGCTTTCGACGAACGTGTAGCCGTGCTCGACGGCAACGTCATTCGCATTCTTTCTCGCCTGTTGGATTTACCGGATGAAATCAATCAGCCTAAAGTTCAAGCCGAATTGTGGTCCGTAGCCGAATCGCTCCTCCCGAAAAAACGCTGCGGAGATTACAACCAGGCGATGATGGATTTAGGGCGCACCATTTGTACGCCGCGCAATCCGAATTGCGGTGCATGTCCTGTGCAGAAATTTTGTGAGGCATACAAAAATAAAACTACGCATTTGCGTCCCGTCAAAAAAGCTAAAGTATCAATACCAAAAATTCATGCAGCAGCGGCAGTGATCCGTGACAACCAGCAAAAAATTTTGCTGGTGCAGCGTCCGCCAGAAGGCTTGCTCGGTGGCTTATGGATGTTGCCACAAGCAAACTGCGAAGCCGATGAAAACTATCAGGAATGTTTACAGCGCAATTTTCAAAAAGATTTCGGCGCAGAAATTTTAGTCGGTGAAGAGATGGCGCACGCGACACAAACGTTCACGCATTTTTATTTAACTTTGCGAGCCTTCACCTGTGAAATTCGTAGAGGGAAATTGCAATCGAAATTAAATGTAAAGTGGGTGTCTTTGAAAGATTTGAATCAATACAGTTTCGGCAAAGCAGATCGAGCGATTATTGATGCGCTGGAAAACTGGCAACCACGACTATTTTCATAAGGCAGTTATGCAGAAGTCCGCACGGAGTAAAGGCGTAAATACTATATGCCTTACTTCGTACGGGCTTCTGCTACAATCTCTGTTCCAATTCGCTTACGTGCAGGGCGCTGAATACCGAATAATGTAACTCTTATTTCCAACCCGAAACTGACGAAACATAAGGTAATCATTTTTCGGGTCTTTCAAATGTTTTTTGAGTTCTTCAGATTTTTGCCGGGCAAGAATTGGTTTCGCTACAACAAATTTTATTCCTTCTGCTGAGATGGCTAAGAGCGTAGATGGATATTCTTGTTTAGGTTTTTCACCTTCTCTCCATAATTGCCAGCGTCCAGCCGCTGAATCTGCTTCTGTAAAATCCACACTAAAATAGAGTATTTTTCCATCTTCAGAGAGTGCTACAGGGAAATCCTGAGTTGGTACTTCCCAACTGCGAATTACTTTTTTCATCGTTGCATCCATCAAATCCATCTTATCAAGTACAAACTGTTTCGGACGTTTGAATTGATACATTTTCCGCCAACCAGCGTATGAATTTCTGTCGCTGATAATTTATGCACAGGGAATTCTGTAAAGCATTCACCACACGGCGCAGCCTCTCCACTAGAAAACTGTACAGTAAGTTTTACTTCATCTATTTGAAAAAAAGGAGCGCGATACAAAAACGTTCCGTACATTTCATCGCGTTTGCCAATAGCAATAGATTTAGTAAGGGTAAGGAATTCGCAAACATCGAATGAGTAATCGTACCCCTTTTTTTCCAAAATTAAATTAGCGAAAGCTGTAATTTCTGTTGCCGAAAGATTGGGTTGTGCTTCAATTTTTTTCTTAACCTGTTCTTCAAGTCGGGTGGGAGTGAGCTTAAGGAATTTCTTACTTGATGTTATCGAAGGCTCCTTCCCTTTTTGTGCGAGCAAAACATTTCCAATCCCACTAAATACTAGAAAAAAAATAAGTATGCTCACAAATCTCTTTTGGCTCATCATTCCTGTCTCCCAACACACAGTCCAAACAATGCCGAAGTCCGCACGAAGTAAGGGCGCGTGACTCACGCC
>JANMKB010000077.1:0-5773 GCA_031371805.1 Blastocatellia bacterium
CGGACGCGGGGCCGGGGTTGGCACTGATGCGATGCTTGGTTCAGGTACTTTTTCCTATTCCCGCAGTCGTGGGTTATTTGCCGGGCTGGAACTCAAAGGAGCCGTCATCACCTCCGATACAAAAGCGAACGAAATTATGTATGGTCGTCGGCATACGCATGAAATGTTGTCCAGCGAAAAAATAGCTAACGATCCGCTGGTCAGAACTTACCCGCAGGCGCTCGCTGAGGTTTCCCCCATGAAGGCGATTTATGTTAGAGTTCGAGAGGTCAGGAAGTAGTTCGCTATCCCTTAGCGCCCCCCTTTAAAATATGTGGGAGTAAGTATGCTCAAGCCAGGTATAAAGTGCGCCGTCGCCCTCGTGATTTTTTCCCTGCCGCTGCTGGCTGCAAATGCGCGGAAAGAAAATTATTCAGCCGTGAGAAAAGGTAAAAAAGGAATTCTCGCAGCGGAAGAAAACCCTGTTCGCCCGTCGAAATCCAATCTAAAAACCGCGAAACAGAAAGCTGCCGCAGAAGAACTTCGACTCAGTGCCAGAGATAACAAAAAACTCGCGGCATTGAATCCCAAAGCAAAGCAGAAAATGAAAGCAGCGCTTGATGATATGCGTGAGGCGGGGCTGTGTCCGATAATTACCAGCAGTTATCGCTCCAATGCTGAGCAGCGCGAAATCTATCATTGTGCGCATCGTCATCAATGCAAAGTTAAGCGGGGAATTTTCAGTGCGCGAAAACCGGGTACATCCTTGCACGAAGCCGGGCTGGCAGTGGATTTTGCCGATGTTGCCAATGGTAAAAAACGTCATCGGCATCTGACTCGTGATGGGCAAAAAATGGTAAAGATTATGCAGCGGCACGGCTTCAAATGGCGGTATGGATTAAAAGACCCCGCCCATTTTGAACTGGAGCCGAGGGCCGCTGGGTTTCGCAGCGAACAAGCCGCGATCCGAGTCGCGCAAATTAAGGAATTGGAGCAGCAGCGCTTGAACAGATTAGCCCGCCGCAACGCCAAACACACATCACGCCATCATCGTCGTCACAGATAAAAAAGGCACACGTAACCATGCTGGAAACAAGTTACGTGTGCTTTACAAAGTACCAGGAGGAGAGGAAGAGCGAAGGGAAAAATTAAAGTTCTTCTGCCCAGGCAGAAAGGTGCGAGTTGTTTAAGCTGGAAGAGGCGGTGCTGTAAGAAGCAGGAATTGGTTCGTAAGCTCTTTCATAAATCGAGGCCATAAAAATCGCATCGGTCGCCGCTGCCTTCAGACTGGCTGGCGTTCCCAGCTTGCGACTCGCTTCAATATGAATCGTCAGCATTTCAACTGCCATTTGCCGCTGCACGTCGGCGAAATTAGTGAATCTTGGACTAACGCTTAATAATTGTGCGGCTAAAACATTTGCTGGTAATTTTACTTTCATCGAAAACCTCATTTGTTGAATGCCTGGGATAATACCCAAAATCTTTTGCGCCTGGGGAACCGCTCAACGCTTACGATGGAGTGAATTTAAGTGAGACCTTTGGCGGAATAGTGATACACAAGTAACAATATTATTCAGGAAAAAAATGATGGAAATTACTTATCGGCAGGGCTTACCTACGGATGCGGAAACGATTGTCGCCTTCCAAATTGCGATGGCGCGTGAAACCGAAGACCTGGCACTCAACGAAGAAATTTGTATGCGTGGCGTCCGTGCCGTGTTTGCGCGTGCTGACCTCGGCAAATATTATGTCGCGGAACAGGATGGAAAAGTCATCGGCTCATTGATGATTACTTATGAATGGAGCGACTGGCGTAACGGCATGGTGTGGTGGATTCAGAGCGTCTACATTTCACCCGCCGCCCGTCAACAGGGCGTTTACACTGGCCTGTACGCACACATCAAAAATATCGTGCAGGCAGATGAAAACCTGCGCGGCATCAGGTTATATGTTGACGAACGCAACCAGCGTGCACAGAAAGTCTATGCAAAATTAGGAATGAACGGCGAACATTACCGCGTCTTTGAATGGATGAAAGAGTAGCGCATCCTGGCAGGATTGCGCTACATCAATTACTTCCTCTGCGCTTCGCCCAGCGCCAGAATTTCATCTCGAATCGCCCTGCGTTCTGCCAGTAATCTTTTCGCAAAATATCCGCGTGTGAAGAAAAATAACAGTGCTCTGGCTGCGCCCAAAGTCTTTTCCAGCTCTTCAAAAAATCGCACTGCGACATAACTCAGCAACGGCAAACAAATAGTCGTGGCAAGCGCCGCCAGCCAGCCGAATTTCCAGCCGCTCAGCGCAATACAAATCATCCAGGTTAACGGAAACAATAAGGCCGAAGTTAAGACTTTAATCGTCGAAACTACATCGTCTTCTTTGTGACTGAAACGCTTTGCTAAAACCCCGCATAAATAATAAGCGGGATAATGAATCACCGTGCTGATAACAGCGAAGGGCAGTGACAGCACAAACGTCAGAACACGAAAAATCGCTTTGCCAATCGTTGCCTGGGTCGCCGCTGCAAGATCATCAACATTGATTCCCGCGTGGTGCAGCTCTTCGGAATATTGCCTGATGCGCGATTCGATGGCCGCCAGTTTTTCTGGTGCGTTCGTCCGATAAAATTCGTAGCCCGCAACGAATCGTTTTTTTAATTCAAGCTCAGACGCCAGGCTCGGCGCGTGCTTATCTTCCGCTGTGAAAATTTCTTCGGCGCGTGCCACTGTATCCAGCGCTTGTTTCTGATCGGCATTTAGCGTGACTTCGCGCAGGGCTATCTCCAGCCGGTCTGAAAGTTCGCGGGCGGCTTCGCGTGGCGGTTCATAATTTTCATCCAGCGTGACGGGTGCAACATTTATCGGTGCGCCAAAGTAGAGCAGCGCCGAACTGCGAAACGTCGCCTTCGACGTGTAATACAAACCCACCGGAACGATCTGCAAATCTTTTTCCATACCCGCCGCAGCCGCTCCCAGCGCAATCCGCGCCGCGCCTGTTTTTAAAGGGCGAAGTGATGGTTCGTTGTGCGAAACACCTTCGGGAAATAATGCCAGCGAGCCGCCCCGTTCCAGCAACTCGCGGCATTTCTGAAATGTCTCACGATTGCGCCCTGTGTCTTCGCCTTTGTCCTGTTGCCGATACACGGGCAGCGTGTCGAGCGCACGACACAGAAAACCAATCAGCGGCATTTTGAAAAGCGTGGATTTGCCCAGCAGCGAAACCGGACGCGGCGCCAGGCAAATAATAAATAACGGATCAATCAAACCATTTGGATGATTAAGGACAAAAATTACCGGGCTGTCTTTGGGTACGTTTTCCAGGCCTGCGATTTCAATGCGCTGATAAAAAATCCGCAGGATCAAATGAGCAAAAGCTGTAACAAGACGACGAGTCATAAAAAATTATTCGTAAACACGATCCTGAATTCTCAGCCGCACCAGCGCGGCATTTCCCTGCGCGTCAACCTTAACATCCACGCGCGCTTCATTACGATACTTGTTTAAGTCCTCAGCAATTGTGCTGCGTTTTGCTTCGGGAATATAAAATTCTTCGATGCCGTAGATGATGCGCCAATCATTCCAGCGGCCACGAAGGCAGGTGCGATTGGCGGGCAGGTTTTTCGGCACTTCGCGTTCAATCCCGACAGGTTCCCAAACACCATCTGCCTGTTGCTCGACGATGGCATAAATCGTATCGCCCGCTGCAAATTTAGGCGCATTGGCAAATGTCTGCGGCTGGCTGATGTCGTAACCAAGTGTGACGTAATAGCCGCTCAAAACATTATATGGGTCAACGGGCGCAACTTTCAAAATTACATCTTTTCCCGTGGCTCGCGTATAAACCTTCTTTGCAGGCACACCCAATAAAATCAGTACCTGCACGATAATGGCGATGGCAAAAAAGATCATTCCTTTTTTCATACAGTCAGCTCCTTCCGGCGTAAATATTTTTCGTAGGCGATGCCCGCCGCCATGATTGCTGCGCCACACGTGATGAACGCGGCGGATTTCAGTAACAGCGAAGTTTCATACTCAAGAAAGCGTGAAAGAATTAACAATACTGTAAACAAAGCTCCAAACCAAAAGGCGATGCGCCGTTCGTCAAGCAGGCCGCTGGCAATGGCTGCTCCCGCCAGCAGCAACGCCGCAATGTTTGCCGCGATGGTGAGCAACACCATGTCACCGTGATGATTCGCTCCTAAAATTGCACAGATACTTAAAATAACGCTGGCGGCGATCACGCTGAATTGTAAGAACGTGCGTTCATTTTGTTCGCGTAGTGAGCGCACGAGTAAGGTGATCGCCACAACGCCTGCGATCACAGTTGGCAGGAGTAGTGTCAGGCTGAAAGGTTTGACCGCACTGTCGAATGAATAATCTCGCCACATTTCATGAAACGCGGCAACATACGCACCAAGCGCTAATGTCAAAAGTCCCAGGCCTGCGGTTGGGTTTCCGAATTCAGATTTAATGCCGCTGGTGCGATGGAATTCACCGACTGCCCACGCGAGCAAGCCTGAGACTGCTATCGCCAATAAAACGTATCTGCCAGAGCTATATCTTTCCGCCGTCAAAAATGCCAGCGAAAGGGTGATGCTCAGAAATGTCAGCACATACAAAACGCGCGAATGGATGTACCAGGCGAGCGGCAAAAACACGGCGGCAACCAGCAACGGAAAAACGGTGCGCCATTCGCCGTGATGATCGAACGTGAAACCGCCAAACCAGATCGTCGCGGTGAACAGCGCCAGCACGCCTGTAATCCAACTGCGAGCGGCATACGCCATGATTACTGAACCCAATGCCCACGCGCCGAATAATCCATACCATTCGCCGCTCACATGAAAAATTTGCGCCATCAAGCCGATGTTTGCGCCGAACACCAGGCAGCCCGCAAACACCAAAGCGTGACCGAGCCGCGACCAGCCTTTTTGCTGCCAGAGCCAAAATCCTGAGACGTGAAACGTCAGCAATGTAGCGAGCAACATCACAACTTTGGCGACGGTCGGAATTTCTTCCCAGTTCGCCGCGACGAAGGTGATGATGCCGCCACCGAGCAATAATCCGCCCAGCGTAAATAACACCGCCGCGAGCAACCGCGAAGATTCCTGCTTGAGCGTATCAAGCTCGTAACGAGTATTCAGGAGTTGCGCACTTTCTTCCGACACAATTCCTTCCTGCACCCACGCGGGAATTTCTTTTTTCAAGGTTGTGCGAAAATTAGTTGAGAGTTTGGTAGTCATATCAAAGCTTCCTGGTTGCAGGTCTAAATTAATCTACGAACGAGTGCAGCATACTCATCCCGCAGCATGAAAGGTTAGCTGGCTGGGACACTTTCTCTGCTGTCACAATCTTCAATGGTTCAGATAATTTCTGAAAATGGTTTTATCAATTGTTACGAGATTAATTGCCACGAGTTTTAACTCGTGGGATGTTGCGTCTTATCAACAAGGCTTTAGCCAAATTTATAAAATTTTCTTTTTCAATTTGCTTTAGCTAAAGCTGTCGGGATTTTTTCTTTATCTTTCAGATGTTCGGCTAAAGCCTTGTTTCTTAGTTTTTTCTGCTCCACGCACTAGAGCAGGTTTAGCTTGAATGTACGGCAGGCTGTTAGCCTGCCGCTGTGGAATTTCTGCGGGTTAGCAACGGCAGGCTAACAGCCCAATGGCATTAAGATAAGAAAAGTTTGGCAGAAGAAGTAAGACAGACTGTTAGTCTGTCTTTTAAGTTGGTCAGCTAAACTGTTGAAAATTAAATTGATTTCTTCGTCACGAAGGGAACAGGCTAACAGCCTG
>JANMKB010000095.1:0-2559 GCA_031371805.1 Blastocatellia bacterium
GTTATTGGAACAGGCTTGCCCGCTTCGCCCGGAGCCGCGACTGGCAAAGTAGTTTTTGATCCAGACGAAGCCGAAGAAATGGCGAAGACTGGCGAAAAAGTTATCCTCCTCCGCATCGAAACTTCACCTGAAGATTTCCACGGAATGGTTGCAGCGCAGGCAATTTTGACGGCGCGTGGCGGGATGACTTCGCACGCCGCAGTCGTGGCGCGCGGAATGGGCAAATGCTGCGTCGCGGGACTCGGCGAACTCAAAGTTGACTACGCCAATCAAACGGCTGAACTCAACGGCAACACCATCAAAAAAGGTGATTCGATCACACTCAACGGTTCCACCGGCGAAGTGATTCTCGGCGAAGTTCCGCTCATCAATCCTGAGGTCAGCGGCAATTTCAAAACCTTGATGGAATACGTTCACGAGTACCGTAAATTGGACGTTCGCGCCAACGCTGATACGCCGCACGATGCAGAAGTCGCACGTGGTTTCGGAGCCGAAGGCATCGGACTCTGTCGCACCGAACACATGTTTTTTGAAGGCGACCGCATTGACAGTGTGCGTCAGATGATTTTGTCTTCGACCGAGTACAAATCCATCGAAGCACAATTGCTCAACGCGCAAGCCGACGCCGCTAAAGCAACAGGTGAGAAAAAAGTCGAAGCCAAAAAGCGCGTCAAAGAAATTCAGAAAAAATTCAAACGCCCAAGCGAACTTTACAACGGAGCTTTGGCAGAGTTGCTGGAATTACAGCGCGAAGATTTCTCAGGAATTTTCCGTGCGATGGATGGCTTCCCGGTCACGATTCGCACCCTTGATCCGCCCTTGCATGAATTCGTTCCGCACGACGACGCCACGCTGAAAGAATTGGCGAAGAAGATCAAAATGAACTTCAAGGAAGCCAAAGCCCGCGTCGAACAATTGCACGAATTCAATCCGATGCTTGGTCATCGCGGATGCCGTTTGGGAATTATCTATCCCGAAATTACGCAGATGCAGGCTCGTGCGATTTTCGAAGCCGCAGTGATCGTCCAGCGCGAAGGCAAAACCGTCAAACCGGAAATCATGATTCCGCTGGTTGGCAATGTCGCTGAATTGAAATTGCAGGCTGATGTAGTCCGCGCCGTTGCCGCTGAGGTCTTCGCCAAAGAAGGCGTCACGGTGGATTACCTGCTCGGCACGATGATCGAAGTTCCCCGCGCCGCACTGACCGCAGATCGGATCGCCGAAGTCGCTGAATTCTTCAGCTTCGGTACGAACGATTTGACACAGATGACGATGGGGCTGAGCCGCGACGATGCCGGAAAATTCCTGCCTGCTTATGTAGACAAGAAAATTTACGACGATGATCCGTTCCAGGTTTTAGATCAGGAAGGCGTCGGACAACTGGTCGAAATCGGCATTCAAAAAGGCCGCGCCACGAAGCCAAATTTGAAAATCGGAATTTGCGGCGAACACGGCGGCGAACCAGAATCCGTAGTCTTCTGTCACCGCGTTGGAATGAACTACGTGAGCTGTTCGCCGTACCGCGTACCGATTGCATTACTAGCCGCAGCACAAGCCGCACTGATGGATGAAAGCGGCGCGGCGATGGCGAAAACAACAGCCTAACCGTTCAGAGTTCACGCTTCAGCGTGCTACTCCATTGCAAAACGCGAAATTTAGATTCTCAACGATTCTGAATTTCGCGTTTTTCTTTTCGTGGCATAAACTTTTAGTTTGTGCCACATGCAAGACAATTTCTTCTGATGAAAACTTGCATCTTCGCGCCTATTTTCTTTCCCTCAAAACGGCACGAACTAAAAGTTCATGCCACAATTAAATCCACTCTGCTTTTTTTCTTTGCAGACGTATACTCTCTTCAGCCAAAAACTTTTTTGTGATTGAAAATCAGTAAGGGGGACAAGATGAAAAGCCATTTGATTATTGGATTCTTAGTATTGCTTGCATTGACCGTGCAAGCGCAGCCAACAACTACCGCTCAAACTTCGCCAGCAACTCAGGAAGCTCCGACCAACTTTGAATGGTATGCGCAGCAGGGAAAACAATTTCTGCAAGGTAATCGCTTCGGACAGGCGATTGAAATGTATCGCAAAGCGCTTGAACTCCGACCTGAAGATTACGATTCCCTGTGGAGTTTGGGACACTCGTATTTCAGCCTCGGCAAGTTTCAGGAAGGACTCGAATTCGCGCAAAAAGCTGTCCAGCTTAGCCCCGCTTCCGCCAATGCACATTTTCTGTTGGCAAATATTTATTCAGGCATGCAACGACACGGCGAAGCCATCGAAGAGTACAACAAAACAAATGCGTTAACGCCCAATTCCAATTTTAGTTTTTACAATCTGGGGACTTCGTATCTGACTACGAAGCAGTTTGAATTGGCAATTAAAGCCTTAAAAGAATCCGTCCGCCTGAATCCAAACTACGGCTCAGCCCACATGAATCTGGCCGTTGCTTATCTTGAAATGAAGCAGGATGAAGAAGGTATTAATCAGCTCAAGCAAGCCTTGAAATATGACCCGCACGCTTTTTATGCAGCACAAAGATTAACGAAAGAAACCTTGC
>JANMKB010000100.1:0-2025 GCA_031371805.1 Blastocatellia bacterium
GGGTGAAAAGCTGCCGACCCGCCAGGCATTAATCGCAGCAATTATTGCCGAACCTAATTTGTTGCGCCGCCCGATCACGCGCCACGATCAGCAAGTCGTGATTGGCTTCGAGCAGGAAAAGTTGCGACAGTTGATAAATGCTGCTTGATCGGCAACAATTAGCCTCGTTATGAATGTCCTTCTCATTGCGGCCTTGCTGCTGTATTTAGCCAGCACATTTCACGCCATAATTATTCTTTCGACTGAGCAACTCAAGGCCAACGCCAGCCACTGGCTGCGGCTGCTGGCGGCACTCGGCTTTATTGCGCACACGGTTTCGCTGAGCGTAGGCTGGTTTAAGCTTGGTCATTTCCCGATTGTAAATTTGAAAGAAGTTTGCTCATTCATTGCCTGGGCCATCATCGCGTATTATTTAATTATCATCCCGCGTCAAAAGGCGCGTGCGTTGCCGATCATCCTGCTTTCATGCGCTTTTCTGCTGACCCTGAGTTCATTGTTATTGCCTGAAGAGCAACTTTCCAATTCCCTTGCCAGCGCCATTTCCGCCAGCGCCTTCACGCAAATTATTTTCCCGCTCCACGTCACGATGCTCATCTTTTCTTATGCTGCCTTCATCGTCACGGTCGCGGGTGGAGTGATGTATCTGGTGCAGGAGCGTGAGCTAAAAGCCAAGCGATTCGGAGCGGCGTTCAAATGGCTGCCTGCACTCAATACGTGCGATGAAATCAGTCATCGTTCGCTGACAATTGGGTTTGTGCTGCTCACGCTGGGAATGGTCACGGGGATGTTCTGGTCAGGCCAGCGCGATGGACGTTTCTGGCATAATGATCCGAAAGAAGTTTTAGCGTTAATTACGTGGATTGTATATTTAATGATTTTACATTATCGGCTGACTGCCGGATGGCGCGGACGACGTGTCGCGTGGCTGGCAATCGGCGGCTTTGTCGCAGTTTTGCTAACGTTCATTGGTGCGCGCGCAATGGGCGGCTATCATGTTTTTGGATAAACGGAAGAGAGTTCGCGGTTCGCGTTTTTTTCCTGTGAACTGTGAACTGTGAACCGCGAACTTTCTTCCGTTTAGCAACTATGAGTATCTTCCTGATTGGCTTAAATCATCACACCGCACCAGTCGAAGTGCGTGAGCAATTCGCCTTTTCTGAGGCTGAATTGCCCCGCGCCTTACAGACAATGATGACGCGTGAAGCCATTCAGGAGTGCCTGATTATTTCGACTTGTAACCGAGTCGAGATTATTGCTGAGGCGGCTGACGCTCAGCAGCTCAATGAATTAATTTATCAGGTCAAAAGCCTTGCGCCCAACAGCCTCAACCAGCACCTTTTTCAATACTCCGAGACCGAAGCCATCAGGCATACATTTCGGGTCGCCGCGAGCCTTGATTCAATGATCGTCGGCGAGCCACAAATCCTGGGTCAGGTCAAAGAGGCTTTTCAGCTTGCGCAAAATGCCGGAACCGTTGGACACACGCTGACACGCCTGATGAATCGCGCCTTTGCCGTCGCCAAAAAAGTGCGCAATGAAACAGGGATTGCGGCGAATGCAGTTTCGATCAGTTATGTCGCAGTCGAACTGGCACGCAAAGTTTTTGATGCGCTTGACGGAACGACGGTGATGTTGCTGGGCGCGGGCGAAATGGCGGAACTCGCCGCCAAACATCTCATCACAAATGGCGCGAGCAAACTGCTGATTACGAATCGTACTTTCGAGCATGCTAAAAATTTAGCATCCGAATTAAACGGCGAGGCAGTGCCGTTTGCCGATCTCGAAAAACGTTTGCCCGAAGCCGACATCGTGCTGTGTTCAACTGGCGCGGCGCATTACTTAATCAACGCCGCGCAAATCAGTCATGCGCTG
This sequence comes from Blastocatellia bacterium, assembly GCA_031371805.1. Classification (GTDB taxonomy): domain Bacteria; phylum Acidobacteriota; class Blastocatellia; order RBC074; family RBC074; genus JAFDVL01. The sequence goes on from JANMKB010000100.1 coordinate 1,873, forward strand.
ACCGCACGGCGTAATCGCCCAATGTTTCTGATTGATATTTCTGTCCCGCGCAATATTGATCCGGCGATTAGTGAACTTGACAACGCTTTCGTGTTTGACATTGACGATCTTGAAAATGTTGCGCAAACCAACCTCAAAGAACGGGAACGTGAA
>JANMKB010000224.1:0-22224 GCA_031371805.1 Blastocatellia bacterium
AACTTTATCTTTCACCTTCGCCGCGCCTTTACCAACAAAGTTTCCTTCTGCGCTTTCATCATCAACATCCGTCAAAACAATCTCGCCCACCTTATCTGAAATCACTCTGATCACTTTGCCAGAGTCCGGGTCTTTTACTTCTCTGGTGACGCGTTGCACGGTTAAATGATCACCTTTTTTCAGGCCGGCATTTTTACCAATATTGATAACTACGGTGGAGCCGGAAACATCGGCGATTAAGCCTTCGGTTTTCAGCGCGGCAGCGGCACGAGCCGGCAGGCTGCTGGCTTTTTCTTCCAGTTGCGCGGCCAATTTATTGACGCAATCATAAACAGCTTCGCCGATGATTGTGTCACCAAAATTAGTAGAATTCATCCCAATTCCACCATCCGTCGAAATGCCCTTGATGCCGCCGGAAGCCTGAATTGACGCACCTTCGCGTTTGGATTCACCCCGCGCATCACCCGCTAAAAATATTTCAGCGGTATCTGTATTGACCATTCTGAAATTGATCCCAACGATGGCTTTGGCTTTTTTGGAGCCGAGTTTGACGCTGCCAAAAACCGGGACTGGCACGTTCACACCGCCGCCGCCGCCCTTTGATTTATCGTCACGGCCAAAGGTATGAATGCTGCCCATAATCAGCGCGTCTACACCAAGGATTCGACCGATTTTTGCGACGGTTGCTTCGTCCACACGACCGCTCGCACCGAGGTTTTGTTCCGCAATAATTTTGTCGAGTTGCTTGCGTTCGATCAGGCTGTACTGTCCGCCCTGCACAAGTTTTGTGACGAGCAAATCAGCGATGCCTTTGCCGACATCAACGTTTGTCCCGAAGATATAACTGACATCGCTATGCACCGTGGCGTAATCGAAATCCAGAATCGCAATGCGTTTTTTTGCCTGAGCGTTGGCGCTGATAGCAATTCCGCTCAATAAAATCAAGGCTATTAGTAAAGTAATAATTTTTTTATTCATAATACTTATCTCTTTCGTTATTAATTTAAACTCGGTGCTGCCAGAATCACCTGTCCGTCATCGTCAATAAAGTTCTTCGTCTTCAGCCAGGTTGTCCAGCCCAGCATCGGTTTCGCAGGAAGTTTAGTCGTCAATTTACAGCCCGGCACTTCGACCTTTTTCAGTTTAAGTTGGAGATCGAAATCATATTCCTGCCCGGCTAAAAATTGAATCAACTCAAGCGCCGCTTGATGCGCCGAGCCAATCGGTAAAAATGCGATAAAACGCGTAAATGTAAGCGGCCCGAAGGTAACTCTGAACTTCGATTGTGTGTCCCACACTCTGGTCCCGGAAACGGTACTCAGGCCTAATTGATGATTCGCAGTTCCGAGGGTCGAGTAACTTTCCGGTTCGAGTTTCAACCATTGTCCCTTGAACTGTTCGATGGTAGCGGATACTTCAAAGTAATCACCTAAAATCCCGCAAATAGCGCTCGCCGAATGAGGCCTGTTGGCGATCAAACCGCTATAACTTAATAAACCTTCATCCTGAAAACTAAATCGTTTACGCAACCCGCGTGTCCCTAATCCGACCAGATCAAAGAGGCTCTCGGTGAAGCGATCTTTCCATTCCTCTTGATTGGCTTCACGATCTTTGCCTGCGCTTCGCGCCCACGTGCGCTCATACGAAACCGGGAAGCGATATTTTTCCCACGCACGATAAAACATCGAGATGACGCGATGATTAAAAACGTCAAAAAAGTCCACCAGCGAAAAATCTTTGGCGCGCATCCGCTCCATCAATAATTCGGTATACGCATGCGGTAAGACGCCGACTGGTCCGGTCAAGCCCATAAACGCGACGGTCATTTGCGCCGGTGCAGATTTTTCATCTTCGTTATTTTCACGCGTCAGATTTGTAATCTGACTCGGCGGAAAATTCAGTGAAATATGCGAGCGGAGTCGCACGATTTCGCTGTCAGGTTCGTTCGTATCACCAATCGGACGGCGGTCAGCATAAATTCTTTCCAGCAGGCGCACGGCCTGGAAAAAATCGAAGCGATACGGCTGGTCGAAAAGAATTTCTTCCAGCGTAAAGGCCTTTTGTTTGACTGCTTCGTTTTCCGCCATAGGTTAAAGCTCAGATCAAATATTGCTCTCCGGCGCGTGGATTCCAGCGTTTGATATAACCTTCGCGCTGTTTGGATTTAATCGCAAACTGATTGAACGAATTTGTCGAGGCATACAGCGCCAAAAATCTTTCCAACACCGAAGCGAATAAAAAGATGCCGCTCCCAACATACTGGTCTTCGTCAAATTCAACCGTGGTTTCAATGCCCCGCACAAATCCGGTGCCGATTCTCGACCCGGTTTGCCGGACGATACGCCGGCTGTTGATGCTGATTAAGCCGGAAATTATTTTCCTGGTCGCTGACGAATCCATAAAATCATACAGCATCAAAATTTCTCGTAACGCTTCCGGCTCACCATTTCGTTGTCCTTCAACAATCGAAAGATGATTCAGCGAAAGATGCGAAATCAAGCGCCAGTGAGCGCCACGTCGCATCGGCGGGCGCAGGGTTTCAGTCGGCTTGCGCAAACAGCGAACCCGCGCCAGTGGCCCGGCATTTTCAACTTCAAAATCTCCCTCGCGTCCGCCAAACGGCAAACGGGCGGGCAGGTCACGATTGGTGCAGGTGACGTGGCAAGTGATCGTTTCAACCGCCGGGACGCTGGCACTAAAATTCAAATCAACTAACGATAAATAGACCTCTGTGCCTTCATCATCCTGACGTTGCGAGGGACGACGAGTACCATACCAGAAAGCCGATTGCTGTTCACGATCATAGGCATGACGGAACGAATAGAACGGCTGAAATTCGCGGGATTCCTGCAAGTACGGATCAACCGTCGTGACCGCATCAAGGGAATAGACCTCAGTCGCCGTTTGCCGATGAATGTCAGGGATCACGTGATATTCATTTTGTTGTTGCGTGAGCTGGATCGGCTCCGCAACTTTTTTGAATAAATTAATTATAGGCGAGCAGCCAAGCTGAAACGTGCCAGCATCAATTTTGGCACGCGGTGGTTTCACATCTTTCAGGAAAATTTGAAGCTCGAATTCAGCCCCAAACCCAGCTTTGACAGCCTCGTCAAAACCGAACACGTCAAAAAATAAAAACTTATCCGGGAAAGCAAAATATTCTGTCAGCAAACGATAGCCTAAAAACGAACGCGGCGAATATCCGAGCATCCCTTCATCCGCGCCAAATCCAACCTGGCGCAGACAATTGGTCGGAAGCGTCAGCGTCCGTCCGCTTTTTTTATCCCGCAACTCAACTTTCTGAAGATGAAGATGATCATTGAAAATTAACTCATATAGCGGATGAACGAGTTGCGCTTCGCCATTCAGATAGAAGCGTAAAGACTCAATTGGTTTCTCGTTTTCGCCCGTGCCAACTTTCAACTCCGCCAGTTTTGTATTGTTCAGACAACGCAAACCAATTTTCAAAACTGCCTCCGACCATTTGCCGCGTGAGCTAACCGGGTCGAGCGAAGCCATCGCAGCAGAGGCGACTTCAAGCGGCCACAGTGTGACAGGATAATTGGTTCTGAACCGACAGGGAGTTCCCTGCACCGGACGCGAATACAAAATTGTTTCGCGCTCAATTTGGTAGCCGGAAGATAATTTGCCCTGCTCAGGATCAAGTGCAAATTGCGCGATGGACATGGACGGAATCGGTGCCAGGTAATGCGGGTAAAGTACATTCAGCAACGATTCCGTAATTTCAGGAAATTCGTCGTCAATTTTCAGATGGACGCGGCTGGTGAGAAAGGCGAAAGCTTCCATCATCCGCTCGACATGCGGGTCTTCACATTTGTCCGGTTCAAGCAACAAACGACCCGCAATTTTCGGATATTTGCCGGCAAACTCCGCTCCCATCTGACGCAGGAAAATCAACTCTCGCTCGTAATATCCTAATAGTTCGTCACGCATAGTCTGGTTACTGATACTGATCAAAGGCGTCTTCAAGCGGCAGGTAGCCAACGCCAACTTCAGGGCTGTTGCAGAAAAAACTCAACGGTCGCCGAATGTATTTCCCGGAAAAAGCACCACTCGGACTATTGAGCGGGTAATACGGCTCCATACACGCCACAGTGTTGCCCTTCTGATTAAAAATCACGTTCATGTGAGTCCCGCCGACTGACGGATAATTAAAGACAATGATCATCGGCGAATCTATGTCGGTATACGATTTGAGATCACTCGGGGTGATAAATTTCAAGGTGATTCTGATTTCAGCGTTGTCACATACTCGGCGGATACACGAAGTACTCATTGTGCCATTTCCGGTCACCAAGTAACCGAAATCCCGAATCATATCCATCTGGTCTTTCCCGCTCCGCTTATAGTTCAATGACATGGCCTGGGTCCACCAACTGATGCTGGCAGCCCAGCAAGCCGTCGGATCAGCCTGCCCGACAGGTTTTAATTTTTTAGTATAGTCGTAGCCCATTTTGTGTTTCTTTTGTGGTTAAGTGTGATTGGAACAATATTTCAGGCTACCATTAGCCCCTTTACCATTAACTGTCTTAAATTCTCCGCCAGCCCTTGCTGGAGACAATCTCTGATCTGGGTTTCGTCAGTAATATCCTGACCATCTGCCGTTTGTAATCCCTGGACAATAGCAAACTTCGTCAAATCATCCAGCAACGCCGCCTGGTCGCGTGTGCCATCGAGCAATTGTAAAATCTGCAAACTCAGGGCGTCCTCGATTTCGACCGATTGATGCAGCGCAGTCGTAATAGTGTTGCCCTGCCCGGCCTGCCATCGCGCCAGCTTAAATATTTCCGGGCGCTCCTTGATGACGGTAGCAACTTCAGGCTTAACAAGATGCAGTTCGATCATTCCTGAACGATAGGCAGCCAGCATAATTTCCGCCAGCACCTGCGATTCATCCACATCAATTTCGCCAATGTCAAAATGTTCCTGGCGTGCGGAAATTTCCAAATACTTGCGCGCTTCAACCGCTAATTCATCAAACTTCATCAGGGTTGGCGATGCTGCCTGCAATTGGATGAGCGCCGCTTTTGCCAGCGGGAAATCCGTCTGTAAGCGCGCCCCTTTTTTGCCGGTAAATTCTTCAATCACGCCTGCTCGTAAATTTGGCGCAGTAGAAACTGACTGGGCGGGAGTCGAAATAAACAATTCGCTAATGCGCTGCGGATTGATGGTGCGCTCAAGTTTAATTTCCTGATGACAGAGCAGCGTTTGGCGAAACGTGCGGCATTTCAGGAAATCCAGGTACTGCTCGCGCAATAAAATATTTTCATCGCCGAATTGATCCAGCATCTCGCGCACCTGCGCTGGCAAAGTGTGGTATTGCGTCTCGTAGAAATTGGCTTCGGACAAATATTGCAACCCAAACTGTCCCGCCTGCGCAACGAATTGATGAAAATAAAACGGGTCATTGATGTCAGCCAGATCATCGTGGTAAATCGTGGCGCGGTGACGCCAGCCTTCCATATCGTCAAGTTGTTCAGTTAACAGAGCGCCGAATAAATCTGCTTTGGCATCAGCCTGATTGGGGAATTTACAGAGCAGGAATTTCAGTAACGACAAGCCCTGAGTGACGCGCTCCTCCGGCTCCGGCATGTCACGGACATGAAACTGCATCATCTCCCGCGTCATTTGCCGCAAATAGCAGCCCGGATACGCATTGTAACTAATATAGGCGATGCCCTGCAGCGCAAGTTGATCCCGGCAAATTTCCAATATGCGATCTCGCACCGCCGCCGGAACCCACGAATAAACGCCATGCGCAATGATGTAATCAAACTTCCCTAACTCTGTAGTCGGTTCCAGTAAATCAGCTCTGATCAATTCGAGATTCCTGATCCCTAATTCTGCGGCAACTGCCTGACCCTGCTGAATAGCAGGCACAGCTAAATCAATTCCGACAAACTGGCTCTGCGGAAAAGCCGCCGCCATCGGCAGCAGGTTCGCGCCATCGCCACAACCCAATTCCAATACCCGACAATTTTGCAGGGGCGTAGGCTGCATCCCCAGCAACGTCCCAATCGTCGCCAAACGATCAGGATGCGTCTGGGCGAAGGGATAACAAATGTAGGGAACGTTATCGTAGGTAAAATCAGCCATAGCGAAAGATGGAGCGTTCGTTAATCTCCCTGGACGATGTATTGCCCGCTGCCTAATTGCAGCACTGTATCAAAGGTAATCGGTTCAGGAACCGGATCAATTTTCAAACGGGCGTCAACCCGAAATCTGAGGACGCGTTCAGTATCCCTTAAATTTTCGATGTTCACTGTCACATCAACTAAGCGTGGCTCGAAAGTGCTAATCGCAGTTTCCAAAGCCCGCCGCACTTTGTTGCGTTCACCGGGGCTTTTAATGCTGTAGGAACTAAAATCCGGCAGCCCGTAATTCGCCAGCGAATGCGCGGTTTCTTTTAAATCCGGCGCGACTCCATCAACCACCTGGCGCGTATTGAGCAGCCATTCCAAATCACGCCGCACCGAGGCTTTAAGCTGGCGCAGGCTCTTTTGCCGCGTCGCCGGCGCCTCACCTGACATCCCCGGCTCCTCGTCAATCAGACGATCAAGCACAGAAGGAGTAATGCGAATTTCATTATCAAAACGTGCCATAAATCTTTACACACCAATACAATATGGGCTGTTACGGATAGCAGTAAGCTGCGCAGCATCAAAACTTGGCGGATTCGCTGTAATTGACGTAGTGGGCGCGTACATCACGTTTGCAGGGCTAGTCGCGTGTACCGGGCTGAAAGTTGGACGAAGTAAAACATGGCCTACCTCATGCGCCAAGGTCCATTGTGAACCAGAGGCCGCGACAACGACGGCTGGACGGCTTGGAATATGCCCCGCGCAACCGTTGAGCGAACTACCATCCGTTTGCTGAATTCGATTCACATAATAAACCAGTATCCCGCTGTCTGCCCTGCCTCCTAAACCAAAAAGGCGTCGCTGTTCTGCCGATTCCTGATTCCATTGACATTCCCCATCAATAACATCTAATGTCAATTGATCGGCAGCGCTTAAAAGAAGACTTTGCCCCGAAGCCATTTGAATACAAATACCATGTTGACCATAGACCCGAGCCGCATTCCAAAGCGCGACCATCTCTGAGACAACTGGCATACTGATTGAACGCATATGCAAGTTGACAACGTAACGACAAGTATTCCCTAGCTGATCTTTGATACTCATATCTCCCCTTTTTATTTTACAATCCAACACAACTGGCGAGTATCGCGTTTTCACTACATTCTCCAAAAGTGTCTGGAGTTCAAACCTGTCAGGCCTTCGAGCAACGCCCAACAAACTAAACTCCAGACATCCTCTGGACTACTCACTTATACGGCTTTGTTGGCTTTCAAATCATAGCCAGCCTTCACTGCGCCGCCGAGCGTACCATCTGGTTTCTGCTCTTTGTACTCATACTCAATTTTGGCGTAATTGAGCGAGATTTGATCGGTTGGAACAACGTCGCCGTGTCCCGAACCGCCCGTCTGGTAAGATGACACCAACAAATCCGACAACGTAATCTTCAGAAATTCCTGTTGTTCCTTACCTGCTTTGCGGCAGACCAGGGTAGCCTTTTTGATATGTTCACCGTTGGCGCAGGCGAGCAACAATTTCGGTGAAGATTTATTGCATTTCATCACGAAATGAAAATCCTGCATGGAGACTTTACCAGCGCCGCCACCACCGCCGCCGGAATGGGAACCGCTCTGGCTTTCCCCCCATGACCAGGACTCGACATCAATATCACCCTTGTGCTTGGAATCCTGGCTCTCGCCATCAATCCCGTCAATTTTCAAAAAATAATCAACTGCTGCCATAGAAATTCTCCTTTAGCTAAAAGAAATAAAACTGAAACGGACAACGCTTGTCCGCTCCTTGACGCTGAACCCCGCGTAGTAACCGGCCAAAGACCTTTTACTTTGCGGCGGATTTGGGAAGTTCGGCCACAAGACGCAACGAAACCGAAAGTTCATCAAGCTGAAAATGCGGCTTGAGGAAAGCAACGGCTTTGTAAACGCCAGGTTTGCCCGGAACCTCGACGACATCTACACGCGCCTCACGCAAGGGGAATTGCGCTTTGACTGACTGTGAAGCGGAATCATCTTCGGTGACGTAATTCATGATCCATTGATTGAGGAAACGCGAACAATCATCCTTCGACATAAATGAACCTATCTTGTCGCGCATCATTGCTTTCAAATAATGTGCGAATCGTGACACGGCAAAAATGTACTGCAATTGCGTCGAAAGGCGGGCGTTGGCGTTGGCCGCTTCACTATCATATTTCGGCGCTTTATTTGATGATTGAGCGCCAAAAAACGCGGCGTAATCAGTATTTTTGCAATGCACGAGCGGGATAAATCCGAGGTCGGAAAATTCTTTTTCACGGCGATCTGTGATGGCAATTTCGGTCGGGCATTTCAGCGCGACTTCGCCGTCATCAGTTTTGAAAGTGTGCGTTGGCAGGCCTGGCACCAAACCACCGCCCTCGACGCCGCGAATGGCAACGCACCAGTTGTGCATGGCAAAAGCTTCCGTCAGGCGTGTGCCAAATGAATAGGCGGCATTGCCCCACAAGTATTTTTTGCTATCGGTGCCGTCCACATCTTCCTCAAAATTAAAGGATTCCGTGGGCACTGTATCCTGACCATAAGGCAGGCGCATCAGGGTATGCGGTAAAGTTAAACCCACATAGCGCGAGTCTTCGGATTCACGGAAGGAGCGCCATTTCGCGTATTCCACCATATCGAAGATTTTCGCCAAATCGCGTACTTCCGACAACTGGCTGAAATCGTCCCAGCCAAATAATCCCGGCCCTGCGGCAGAGACAAAGGGCGCATGCGCCGCCGCCGCCACCTGCGAAATTTTTTCGAGCAACATCATATCCTGCGGATGGTTGCCGAATTCGTAATCACCGATCAGGGTGCCGAATGGTGCGCCGCCGAACATTCCGAATTCTTCTTCATAGACTTTCTTGAACAGCGCCGACTGGTCGAATTCTGCGGCTTTTTCCAGGTCTTTCAGCAACTCCTTTTTGTTGACGTTCATCACCTTGATTTTCAGACCTGTCCCAGTCTCGCTCTCATAAACAAGGTGACGTAAGCCACGCCACGATCCTTCAAGTTTTTGAAAATCTTCGTGGTGCATGATTTCGTTAAGCTGGGATGAAACGATCTTATCAATCGCCGCGATGCGTGCATTGATCGTAGTTTCCATGTCTTTTGACATGACCATTTGCCCGTCCATCACCTGTGAAACGAATTCAGAAATAATGTCTTTCGCACGGGCTGACTGGGCATCAGTCTTGGCCCTCATTCCTTTATCCAGGATTTGTCCTAATAAATCGCCTTCCGCTTCCTGGGTCACGGCCTGGGCTTGTTTTTCTACTTGCTCACTCATGGTTTCTCCTCAGATGTTGACTGTAGATTTTCTGACTACAGGTCTTCAATATAGTTAATTGTATGAACCCGGCTCGCTACGGCTCGCAGTACTGTATCCTGCGTCCCCAACTCGCTGCGACGCACGGTACAATACCCTGAGTGGTAGCGACGGGGTTAGTGCGTGGCAGGCGTCTTTATGGCGAACGGCGAACCAGCAATTGCGAACCGTTCTTACTCTTCTTTTTTCACGCCCAATTGCTCGCCAAGCTGTTTTTGCGCATCGGCATTATTCAGAACATCCTGCAACAAATCACCGAGCTTGTCGTTACCGTCCATCTTCGCCAGTAAATCGGAAAGATTGCGACGGGCTTCGACCAAACGTCGTAATGGTTCGACCTGTTGCACAACCTGATCCGGCTCAAAATCTTCCATGCTACGGAAATTGAGTTCAGCGCCCAGCTTGCTGCCATCATTTGCCAGCTTATTTTCAACACTCATCGTAATGCGGGGTTTCATCCCGGCCAGCACACTATCGAAGTTATCCCGGTCAATTTCGACAAATTTACGATCCCGCAGGCGTGGTAACGGATCAACGGGCTTACCGGAAAAATCGCCGAGGACCCCCACGACAAAGGGCAATTCCTTCATTTCGATGGCGCCACCAGTCTCGACTTCGTAGCTGATATGAACGCGTGGCGGACGAACGCGACTGATTTTTTGTTGAATACTTTCTCTTTTAGGCATAACGATTCTCCTTATTTTTTCCGTAACCAATGAGGTTGCGGGGTTCGACAAAACTTATTGACCTGACCACAACAGTGTGAATTGTGGCAATGAATAATTTACTCTGCGCCTGCGTTGTCGGCGCTAATCCCCAGCGTTTCGCGCAGGGCCTCAAGTGTCGCGCCATCTTTGACAACATCGGCCAGCCACGAATCAAGCGGCATGTTCCCCCATTTGACCGCACGCTGGACTAAAAATGAAACCGGACTGTGTGGCTCTGTTTGACGGAAATAATCAGCCACTTCGGTTAATCGTTTGAGGGCTTCCTGACGACCGCGAATGGCTCCGCCAGAAACCGCGAGTCCACCTGATGAGCCACCAGCCACGACCTCTTCTGCTCCGGTTGAGTCGCCGCCTGAATCGCCATCACGCGGCTCAGCTTCACGTTTTTCCTTCACCAAAATTTCTATGAAAGTTCGAATCTCATCCAGCGATTTTTTGAGCGCATTCAGGCCGGGCGTTTCACGGGCAAATTTTTCATCCATTACGGCGTCGAGCGCCTGAAACTGATCCCAGCATTCATTGATGAGCGCATATTTCGCTTCCAAAAAATCACGCGAAGAGGCAGCGATGGCTTTACGCCAGTCTTCACCGGTAATTTTACTGCCCGGCGCACCCGGCGCACTGGCGGCGCCACTTTGTTGTTCAGCGCCCGCAGCGGCGTTACCGGAGCCATCCGATGTCTTTGATTCCTGATATTGCAAATACGAATATTTGGCGCCACCGGTCAGCGGCAACTCCGGCAAAATACTGCCCAAGCGCGTATCCAGTGCCGCCAGGACATTGGCGCGAGCGGCTAATGGTCCTTCGTCATCCTCCGGGTCAATTTCCGGGTAAAGGTTCTCCCAAAAATTTTCATGGAAGCCGCGCACCAGTTTCAAGCCATCGCGCAAGCCGGCCCAGCGCTCCAGCTTTTCATTTTTTACCAAGCCTTCCGTTAACCACGCTGCAATTTGCAAATCCTTGGTTTTTTTCAGTAAGGCAGCTGTCGAAAGCTGGATGACTTTAGGCCATTCGGCAACTTTTAATTCCCGTGACCACGCACCCTGACTCAAAACTTCATCTTCCCGACGCGCCTCTTTTACCTGATCGTAAGTCCCCTGATGGCGCAGGTTTTCACCGCACGGATTATCACCCTCAATTGGTGTGAGTAATGATTCAAGCTCAATTACAGGTGGCACAGCAGTTGTTTCGGACATCAATCTCTCCGGTTAATTTATAGCAGCCTGCTCCACAGAATCAGCGTCGTCTGAATCTGCTTCCGCATCCATATCAGTTCCATCTATGTCAAATTCCAGGGTGGTGACATCCAGGATGGACTTATCCTCATCGCCGAGCATCAATAATCGCATCCCGAAACCACGTCCTAAATCTTCGCGCAATGTCTGCCACTCTGTTAACCTTCCCAGCCTGATCTGGTCATTCGTGTTTTCGCTGGAACCCGCATACAGCGCCAGCAAAAAAACTTCGCCCATCGAACCATTCAGCGATTCAATCCGCGCCTGGGGATAAATCAAGTCACGAAGTTGCGTAGGTTTGGCGATTTCCAGGCTACGAATTTGCTCAAACGGAAGCCAGGTGTACTGATCTTTAATGGCGACTTCCAAAACCGAGCCAGTGAAATCATCGGCGTCGCGTAAGTCATAAAATTCCGTGCCATCACAGCGCCCGGAAAGCGCCGGACGACCATCTTCAGCCGTATCCAGCAACACCCGCGCCTCTTCATAATTGCCCGCCCGAAATTGCGCAATGCCATCCAGCAGGAAATCAACATAAGCTGGCGGCTCCTGCAAAAAATGTGGTTGCAGGCCATTGGCCCACAAGGCGCGGCGATCACGTTCCGCCTGGAGACAATTGCGATACGCCATGACTCCCGCTTCGGCCTGAACGCTTTGGGTTGCAATCACATCAAGCTGTTTCCCCGCCCGATCCAATTCTCCCGCAAAACAAAGCAGGCCAAACAGAAATGTGCGACTGGCGGTATCGGTGGGATGCGCTTTGACTTCGCTGATCAACTGATCAATCGCTGGCTGTAACTCTCCGCGCTCATATAATTCTTTCGCTGTTGCCATATCATTTACTCTTTATTTACTTAAGCGAATTTTTTGCCACAAAACTCGCATCCGAATTATTTTTTCTGTTGCTTTTACTGCATAACCATAATGACAAGTCCTGGTGCTCCATGTCGCAGTTTATTTACTAACTCGCACTCGCAGGTTGCGCCGCTCCTGTTTTCAAACTGGCGGGCGCACGGAGTTTCCCAAAATCAATCGTAAATGGATTGTTGGGTGGAGCATCTATTTTGATGGACACACCACTGACATTAAAATTATTGCCTCTTGCTTTCACCAGCTTAAAAATGCCCCAGGGGCCGTCGAAGCGGAGCGGGGGGGTCAGGTCAGGAGTCGGGCTGGGACTCGCGGTGGCGGCAGGTGTATTATCTGTAACCTTAATGACAATGCCGACATTACTGCCTGCCGCAGGCCAGGGGGGACGCGCCGCAGCCGTCACCGGACTTCCATCCACTGTCACTTCGGCTTTCTTGCTGGCGGGTACGGTAATGGTGAAGCCATAATCAAACATTGGTGCTTTCCCTTTGGTGGTAAAAAAGGCCTCCTGCGCTTTGAAGGTATTATTAAAAAAAGCGACGGCGACGGGGTTGTAATCAGCAGGGTTGCGCGGCGTGAGCTGGCCCGGTGTCCCCTGAAAATCATTACTGATTTTGTCGAAGACGGCTTTTACCAAACCATCTGCCGGATTAAAGACTTCGGCAAACTGAAGTGGTGAAACATCGGCGCCAGTCCCAAACGGATAGCCAAAGTCGTTAATTTTCTTCACAAGTATCGCCCATGCGTCACCCAGATTGTCCCCACTGCTCTTTCCCAGCGCTTTGTCTATACTATCGTTGGGCTTTTTCAGTAAGTCGAAAGCCGCCGTACCAACCGGCGAAGGCGGATTTTTCAGTGCCTCAATTGTTCCCACGACGCCCGCGAGGGTTGACTTAAATCCTTCATCGGTGCGCAGCTTGTCTTCCACGCGCTTCCAGTCACTTGCATTGCTATCCAGCTTCCCGCGTAATTCGCCCAATTTGGTTTGGTAGGCCGCCCAGGCTGGCGAGGTCGTAAATTGCAGCAGGGGCTTAAAGCCATCTTCAATTTTTTTATTGCCAATAACCTTGCTCGTCAGTATGCCTTTCAGCCACGCAATAGCTCCATCGTTGGTGGGCGGTTCGGCCAGATTACCCTGCCTTGCGGCCTCGGCCAGGATCGTTTTAAGTGGCCCGCTTTCTTTGCCTAATTCATTCAGTGCTCTGGCTGCCTCGCCTGGATTATTGAAGTCACGAACCTTAATTTGCTGGAGAAAATCGCCCCAGTTAGCGATAAATTTGTCGGCATAACGCCGCTGCAATTCGGCGAGGTCAACGGGATCGCCATCTTTTCTGCCGATTACCCAGTCGTCTTTCAGTTCGCTGACCACGTTAGCCATGGCGCTGCCGGCAATGTGTTTGTAATAGGCTCGCTTGGTAAAGGCATACGGAACGGGTGGCGAAGTCGAGCCGCTCAGCCAGTCACTGCCCTCCAGGCCGCTGATCAGTTTGGATAATTCAATCGGCTCGCCCAGATTATTTATTTTGCGAATCAGCGCGTGATAGGCCCGCTTGGTCGCAGTATAGTTTTTCAGGTTGTTTCGGGCCTCGCCAATTAATTCCGGGGCGGCTAAGGGCCGCGGCACACTATCATCATCATCGTCGTGTAAGGCAGCCTGGGCGGCATAGAAAGCAAGATTGGCCTGTTTCCCATCCTTCAGTTCTTCCGGCCAGTAATCCCGCAGTTTTTCAGTCAGAAAACTGGCATCCACACGCTCCTGTTTTTCCAGCATCAGATACGTGGCAAGTTTGTAATAATAATCGTCCTGCGCTTTCTCCAGAGCTTCTCCGTCGCCGCCAGGGACGGTAGTTTTCAGGTCCTGCGTCAGCTTTGTCAGTGCGGGAGCGAGGAATCGTTGTGCCACAAAGTCAAAATAAACCTGATGGACACGGTGCCGCACCTTGCCCCCGGAATACAATCCAAAGCGCTGCGACAGCGAGCCGAAAAAGCTTTCGTCGGACTCGTCTATTTCCTGTAACGTACCGCGCAATTTATCCAGATCGGTTAGCTCGTCAGGTTCGACTTTCACTTTGCCACGTCCGGCTTCGTAATGATCAAGCACCCGCTTCGCATGTTCCTGTGCCTGCGCCAGCATTGCGTTGTTATTGAAAAAAGAAAGTACTGTTCCGCCAAACCATAACGCACAAGCCGCCGCCAAAGCTCCGACGGCGAGTTTCACATTAGCTAATTTATTCGGCGCTGCTTTTTTCGACTGGAAGGAGGCAGCAATGTCCTGATCACGGAAAATTACCTGCTTAAATAAATCTTCGCTAAACGTACCCGTGCCATTGATCCGTCCATCGGCACCGAGATTATTACTGGTGAAATAAAAGCCACGCAGCAATGGCAGCTCACTAAAAGGATTGGGACGAAACAGCGCGAGCGTAAAGAAGCCAAGCTTGCGACGAGTTTCAGCAAAACGCAGCGGGAAGTTAAAAATACCATGCTGTTCACCGGCTGAAGTTGTCCCGCTAAGCCGCGTGATCCTGCGCCGCATTAACGCATCAAGCAGATAATCGAACTCCACATCAAACAAGGCGTGCGCTGTATTTGATTGTTCCAGCGGAATCGTCGCACCCCAAACCTGGGCTTGCTCATTGGGCGGAGCAGCAAAAAATTCTTTAAAGCCGGGAATTGAATCCGAATGGGTAAAAACCAGATAAACGGGAAACCGAACGCCAGTGCTTTTAATAACTTCGTCAATTCTGGCCCGTAAAACCTGCGCCTGCTGCTCAATTTCAGCTTCATTTGCTGACAGAATATTCGCGGCATTCACCGTCAGTACAAAACCATCCAGCGCCCGATTTTTACGGTACTTCTTAAGTGTCGCCAGCACACCGAGCCACTCATCGCGATCCTGCCCTTCGGTCAGATAACGTCCGGCGGTATCAACAATCACGGCATTATCCGTTACGCGCCAGTCACAATCACGGGTTGCCCTGACCAGATTTTGATCGGCTCGGCGCTGACTGGACAAAGCATTAAAATTCAACCCGGCAGACAACGCGAGCGAGGTTTTACCGCTATTGGGCGGGCCGGCCAAAAGATACCAGGGGAGACTGTAAACCGGATCGCTAACTTCACGATTGCCTAAATTACCACTGCGCAAAAACTGCACAGTTTCTTCGGCCCCACGTGAAAGCTCTTCGTACTCACGCGAAGGGGCAAGCGAAGATGAGGTTTGAGGAGCTTCCATCGCTCCAGAATTTGCGGCTTTAGGTTTACGGTTTTTAAGAAAATAATTCGTTAAAATTCCAATCGGCCAACAGAGCAAAATGAAAGCGCAAATAATAATTTGGAGAATCCCAACTTCTTCAGGAATCAGCAGGGTCAGTAAAAGAGCGATCCCCGTGAGCGTGACCAGAGCGCAAATGATTATCAGCTTTTTCAGACTAAGTGCAGGCATCGTTTATTCCTTATCCAGTTCGGGGCAAGCGGGGTGAGGCTCCAGGCACAGCAAGCAAATAAAGCTTGCGAGTTAATAAAAGAAGGGCTTTCAATTCACCATTTCATCCGACGGCAAATACGATATGGGAGAGGGGCTGACTAAAAAAAATCCCGGTTTAAATTGAACGCTTCGCTCAGATAACAATCCCTGAGAGTTTTATTTTAACAGTAGCTGCTTAATGCCATTCGCATTACTCGTCAGCAAAAATTGAAAAAGCAGCCAGGCCAGCGCAACCACGCCTAACGAAGCAGCAACTACCAGCCTGACCCAGGCGGGCATTTCCGGGACTTTGCTTTCCTTTGGCGGTTGCGGTTGATCATTCAATTTCCAATGCGGAGAAAGAAGACTGAATTTCAAGCGCCCAACCCGCCGTAAATTCTCGGCAACATTATGCAATACCCCAGGAAGCTGGTCTTCCAGGTAAATATGATATTTTCCCTTGAAACCAAGCAGGAGACATAAGTAATAAACTTCCACGACATCGGCTTCCTGCTCAACATTTTTAAGGAGCGCTTCCAGGCGCTCAAAGAATTTTACGCCGGCAAACTGTTCTTTGAAATACTCAAGCTGCAACGGGTATCGTTCCCACTCATTTCTAACAGGAAACCCACCTGTCAGGACAGTCTCATCAACAAATGCAGCCAGGGCAAATTTAGCATTTTGAATTTGCGTTTCCTTGTAACCAAGTGGCGTCCCGCGTAATTCAAATTCCTTCAGCCAGTTATCCACCATCTGTCGCATTTCAGCCGAGGGAACCAGTTGCCCGGCACGAATTCTCATCACCATCTCCAAAACGGGAGTGGCAAGACCAACCAAATCTTTTTCCGAGGTTTGTTGACTAGCTTTCATCTGTGTCATTTGCAATCCGGCATTCGACATAAAATACTGCGCTAAGCGAGGTTACGGTTTGATCGCGTACATTTCAAGTTTGGCCCCTGGAAATTCATCCGGGACACCATGAGGAACGTAAACAGCGATTGTTTTTAAGCCAATAATCCGATCCCAGAATCGGGTCAGCGCCAAGTCCTGCGCATTACGATCCAGGCGAAAATAGTGCATGCCAACCCGCGTTGGAATTGGCCCGGGCGGCGGTGAAGCATGTTTCAAAGTCACTCCCATTAGAGCATTGTTAATAACCGCATCAATGCCATCTCCATCCGCGAGTTTGAAAACTATCGGCACGCGAGAAATCAGGCGATCTTCCGGGATTTCGGCCCCGACACCCAGAATAAATTCCGCCGCCTTGAGCAATTGTTCGTCATTGACTTTGCCGACGTAAAGCGACTCGCGGGCTTTCTCTAATGGAATTGGCACACAGCGTTCCGGCACGCCGACATTCAGTAAATCCCGAATGTCAATTTCCAGTTGGTGAAAAGTCCCGTACAAATCCGTATGCTCATAACGAACGAGGTCTTTCGGATGCTTATCAACCGAAAATGTCATCAGCGCGCCTGCCAGTTGTACCAGTTCACGATACAAACGTTCCGGGTGAACAATCCTCGTCCTGAATAAATGCGCCATCACCGGAATCGCGCCATTAATTGCATTCAGCATCCAAAAAACAGTCGTGTCGTCCGAAGTAAAATTTACCTGACCAGCGCCGCTCTGTCTGCGGCGATCACCCAAAGAGCGGCTTTTCGCAATCAACAGCTCGACCAGCTGACGTAAGAGATTACCCAGCCAAGGCGACGCTCCGACATGCAAAGCAGGCGGCACATAACGATCAGAAACCGTTAATTGTCCCGTGGCGGTTCGTTCCAGTTCTGCAACTTTAATCGCGCTATATCCATCGCGCAATTCATCGGCAAATAAAATTTTAAAATTTCCGCGCGCAAACGCGATTTGTTGTTCGTTATCTCCGGTCGTCTCATCAATCGAAACTCCCGCATCCTGAAGGTAGCGAATATTTGAACTGCCAGCGCCGCCGCTGGTCTGGTAATTTGCGGCTCCAACTCGTCGGGCCGGGACTGCCAGATAAACATCCAGCGTCGTGGAGGAAGCAGCAAAATGATCTTCGACCGGGCGTGGGTCAGGGGCCGGTCCCATTTGCGGCAGACTAACAGACAAGCCATCCGGCATCACTCCGCTACAGCTTAATATTTCGACAAAACCGTTGGCAATCGCATCCCGATTGATTTGTAAATCCAGGAGTCCCCATTCGTAGGGAGTTAAAGAAGCTATCCGTGAATTCAGAAGGTCTTCGTGATAGTTGTCAGCTTGCTGAAAGTGGTGGGGCGTGAGAAGCATTCCCTCGTTCCACACAACCCGGCGGTAACGGCTCATAAATAAATATTTTTCTTAAAAAAAGAGCAAATAAAAGTCCGACCACAAAAACGCAGGGGGCTGAAAACAACGCTAATCCGGGAAATCAGCTTAAGTCGGGACTCGAAATTAAACCCACAGCTCTGTCTGGCTGTTAGATAATAGACATCCTGATCTTCTCAAAAATACTACATGATAAGACGGGCGGATTTTGTGCCAAGCACTGCTATTTGTCAATGATTCTTTTACTTTAACTGCTCGTCCGCGCAGTCAATCAGAAAGATATTGCGCATCACTATTTACCGCTTCTCCCCGCCATTGCTTTCTCGCGTAAATATCCGGCAATTTGGGCCGCCGTTGCCGGATATTTGGTGTGGCTCCGTCCGGCAGCAATTTTCCCCAGCAGCGAGCCGTGCCGAGTGACAACTGATTGCGCATCCCAATGCACAAAAAAATAATTTTCCCCAAATGGTTCTTCATCCGCCCGATCATTGGCAAAATGCAACTGTGGTTGAAAACGATGATCAGTTCTGGCTCTGGCGCTATCAAACCGATGCCCCTTCCCCAGCAGCCTGCCAATTTTTTCCAGCCACGAATTAACGGCAAAATCATGCTTTCGTAAAACCTGTAAGAACGTCTCACAATGATGGACGGTAATTTCCAGATAAGAATTCTCAACTCCGATAATCATTGCAAGCTGCTGCCAAATTTCTGTCCTGGCTCCGATCTGGCCAAGAAAATTCTGGATCGTCAGCAATTTATTTTCGGTCTGCAAAACGTCATCCGTAACGTAAATTAAATTATCGAAAATCCTGGCTGTCTGAGGATCGGCGGCGAGACGACTTTTGCGAGGATTGTTTATTTGCGATAGCTTCGAAGCCAGTAACTGCTGCTCTGTTTTTGTGAGTCGTTCCCACAGCGGATTTATTTCTATGTTCGTTGGCTCAGCTTTCATGCATATTTCATCAGTGAGAAATTTATGTCTGAATCCTCATCATGAACTGCGGCTCTGACAAAATCCAGAAAAAAAAGCAGGCGCCATTGCTGACTCCTGCCTGCTGCGACTATTCAGTTTTTCTGTCGGGCTACGGTCGGTCACCGTATTTCCTGGCCTGTTCTTCACTAGCGCCTGAGACCCAGTCATCTCTGACAATCCGACCACGAAAATCTTCCAGCAAGTGATCATAATGCTGGACATCTTCCTGCTTCCATTCAGCGATTTGCTGGAAGCAGTAAATGCCATGGCTGTTGAGTAATTTTTCCAACACTGGCCCGATGCCAAAAATCTTTTTCAGATCATCTTTCTCGTTATTGCTCGGTGGCATCGCCGAAGCGGCTGAAACATTAGCCTTCGATTCTTTCACCTCACGCGCCATCATTTCGAGTTCGGTGGTGCGGGCCCGCAGTCGGGCGATTTCCTGATCCTTTTCCCGGACAGTTGCCGCCAATCTGTTGCTTTCTTCGACCTGCTTATTCAGCCCTGCAATTTCACGGACCTGCAATCGTAATGGTGCAAGCTCGGACTCTTTTTCCGCCGACAATGTTTGCAACTTAGCTGCCAGTTCCTGATTGTGGGCATTCAGTTGGACGAGTTCGCTATCCCTGGATTTGATTAAGTTATCAAATTCACGAATTCTGGCTTCACGGCTCTGGACTTCCAACGTCAATGGCGCAAGCTCACTAAGCTGTAAGCGCAATTTAGCAATCAGGGATTCACGCTCTCCGGCTTGTCCGGTAAGGCTTTCCAGTTCAGCGCTGCGTTTCTGTAAACTACCAGTTTCGCTTTCGCTGCCTGTCGTTGATTTACGCAATTTATCATTCAGGTCTGCCACCTGATCATTGAGCGGTTCAAGCAGGGCGATTCGGCTAAACAGCCCGGTCAGATCAGCCTCTTTCCCGACCAGATTTTGTCGCAGCGTACCAATTTCTGCCTCAAAGGTATGATATTTTTGCTGACTGTCATCCAATGAAGCTTGCAGTTGTGCCAGCCTGGCTTCACGCTCTGAAAGCTGCTGCGTCAATCCGGCCATTGTTCCGACCTGTTTCCGCAATTCCGAAATCTCGCTTTCACGCTCAGCAAGTTGCCCGGAAAGTGCTTTCAATTCGCCAATTTTTAAGCGCAGGCGGGCAAGTTCAGAATCACGATCCTTTAACTGGTTATTTGCATGTTCGCTCAAACCTTCAATTTCGGTCATCCTCACACGCAGCGATTTTAATTCGGAATCATTCCCGATCAGCGCTTTTGCCGAGCCACCAAGTTTGGCCTGAAGTTCGGAAAGCTGTCCGTCACGGGATTTTAATTGCACCGCCAGCGGTTCGAGTTCAGTCACCTTTTGCCTGAGTTTTGCAATTTCGCCGTCTTTGGATTTGGCACTAAGAGTTTGTGCCTCAAGCTCTTTGATCTGCGCTTTCAGTGCGGCGGCGGCGGATTCATGCTCTTTGATTTGAGCGGTCAACGGCTCAAGGTTTTTAAGTCGGAATAAGGCCTTGGCTAATTCCTGTTCCTTTCCTGTAAAACTACCCCGCAGGGTCGCCAGTTCACGCTCGGCTTTTTGTGCGATTTTAGCGGCCCCCTCAGCCTCGGCAACCCGGACTCGTAACGATTCGGTTTCAGCTTTTGACGCTGCCAAAGCATTTTCCAGTTTCGTTTTAAGATCAGCTTTTTCTTTATCAGTATCAGCCTTTAATTCATCCAGTTCACTGATTCGATCATTCAAATCGGTCTCAATAGCTTTTTGCTTCGTTTCGAGTTCAGAAACCCATTTATCCCGCGTCTTGATGGTTTCAGCTAAAGTCGCCATCTCACTTTGCAGGGAATTTACTTTCGCATTGGCAGCCGACAGATCACCTCGCATGGAACCTAGTTCCTGGTCTCGATGACGAAGCTTCCCTTCCCATTCGGTCACCAGCTCGGTTGAATTAGCCGACCCGAAAATCCGGCCCAACAACCATCCAATTAAAGTTCCCAGCAACCCGGCTACCAACAGACAAGGGAGAATTCTGAGTAGAAATATTGTCCAATCCATAATTATTTAGCCTCCTTCGTAACCGTAAATTCAATCCGACGATTTCGTTGTTGTCCTTCGGCGGTTTCGTTACCCGCAATCGGTTTGGCGGAGCCATAGCCGTTCGCAGCCAGCCGTTCCGCAGCAACTCCGTGACTGGCAAGGTATTGCCGGCAGGCTTCAGCGCGCCGGCGACTAAGGTCAAGATTGGCAGCAGCATTGCCACGCGCATCAGTATGACCACCAACTTCAACGGGGACACCAGGCACCTGACCCAGAACAACGACCATCTGATCCAGTACTTCTTTTCCTTTCGGTGTAATGACATCTTTGCCCGTATCGAATTCAACGATTTTACCGGCGATCATTTGATTGAGTTTGGTTTGGAAATCCGCCGCCTGGGCTTCGGTCACCTTCCCTTTAATAATCACTCTATCAATGACTTTAATATTTGCGCCGGCAGCATTCGTGGCAGCAGCAATTAATTTAGTTTTAGCTTCCTCATTATCAACCATTCCGCGTACGGTGACGCTGTCGCCCTCAATCGCAATGCCACCTTCGTTGTTGGCTTTATTGCCAAATTGCATTAACCCCAGGGCAGCGGGGAACCAATTCGTATTGGGGAATCCGGTTCTGGCGCCGATCTTTAAATTGTCAGTAAACTTTCCGATTCCATAAAGTTCCTTCGCCTGCGCCAAAACCTTATCTTTTGCAGCCTGATCGGGCAGCATTCCATTTAATGTAACATTGCCATCAAAAAGCTTAGCCTCCAGGGTTGGTGCAGCTAAAGCCGTAGCTGGCGTGACCGCTTCATTACTGCTCGTGCTCAACAATTCAGCGCTATGCATCCTGAAACACATAAAACAGAGCAGCGCAAAAAGCGGTAAGCCAAGCGCCAAAACTCCTGTGCTGCTCAATGTTCCTTTACGAACGCTCTGGTAACCAAAATAAGCAAATAAACCTAAAACCACGATCCAGAATAATATGAATAGACTTTCACTACTCATTCGAGCTCCTCCCTGACCTAAAGAGCAAAGAACTTAATCCCCTGCTCAAACCTTAAACCACGAAACCCTGACCACCTTGAGTCCCGGCAAAAATTGAGTACTGTCAGCTATCGCAAAGTAAGATAGCCGCAATGTTTGATTAAATTAGTGTTATCAACAACCGCAATAT
>JANMKB010000237.1:0-1541 GCA_031371805.1 Blastocatellia bacterium
GTCCTGTTTTTTGAAAATAAAGGCGATGTCGTGGGCGTCTCCAATCCACATCCGCATTGTCAGATTTACGCGACGAATTTTGTTTTCAAAACGATTGAGACTGAAGCCAGCGTCAGTGAAAAATATTTCGCGGCTAATAACCGCACAATCTTTCAGGACATCATCAAAGCTGAGCGCACAGATAATTCACGGATCATTAGTGAAAACGAACATGCCATCGCCTTTCTGCCTTATTTCGCACGGTACGCTTATGAGGTTTATGTCGCGCCCAAAAAATCTCATCCAAGTTTGGCGGCGCTGAATGACGCCGAAGTAAAAGATTTTGCAGCGGTGCTGAAAGAGGTTTTGATTCGCTTTGATAATTTGTGGCAAATGCCTTTTCCCTACGTGATGGCTTTGCATCAGGCTCCAACCGATGGCGGAAATCATCGCGGCTTTCATTTTCATATCGAATTTCATCCACCGCTGCGCAAACCGAATTTACTAAAATATCTGGCTGGGCCGGAAATTGGTGGCGGGAATTTTTTAAGCGACACTTCCCCCGAACAAAAGGCTGCGGAATTACGTGTGCTCTCAAATATTCATTACAAAGTAAGCAAATAATGTTTCGCATTTTATCCGGCTCAACTCAGGCGCAACCCGACACTGAAGCGTTCCTCCGCCTGCTTAATCAAAGCCCTGAAAAGATCAAAAACTTTTTCTCTTCAGCGCAACCGTTGATTGTGACACGCGCTCCCGGCAGGTTGGATTTAATGGGCGGGATTGCGGATTATTCCGGCTCATTAGTGTTGCAACTGCCGATTGCTCAGGCCACGCATGCAGCGTTGCAAATTCAGGCTGGCGATGAGTTGAAAATCATCAGCCTTGCCGCCAATGTCACGCAACCAGCGCGAACTTTTGCCATGAAGCTGGCTGATTCTCTGGCGGACGGAAAACCAATCAGCTATGCCGCGTGCCACGAAAAATTTAAGCATAATCCCGATCATCAATGGGTTGCGTATATTGTCGGTGCATTTTTAGTTTTGCTGCGCGAGCGAGGAATTAAATTTACGCAGGGCGCAGCAATTCTGATTTATTCTGATGTCCCGGAAGGCAAAGGCGTCAGCTCTTCCGCCGCGCTGGAAGTGGCAGTAATGCAGGCTATCGTGGCGGCGTACAAGCTCAAAATCTCTGCGCCGGAAATTGCCCTGCTCTGTCAAAAAGTCGAGAACTTAATTGCGGGCGCTCCGTGCGGCGTAATGGATCAGATGACTTCCGTGCTGGGCGAGAGACAGCAATTATTAGCCCTGCTGTGTCAGCCCGCCGAAATCCAGGGAACCATCAAATTGCCGGATGAGTTATCCGTGTGGGGCATTGATTCAGGCATTCGTCATTCAGTGGGCGGCGCAGATTATGGAACCGTGCGCACCGCCGCTTTTATGGGCTATCGGATGATTGCAGACCTGGCCGGACTCAGCGCGACCCAAACAAATATAGCCGGAAAAATTGTGATTAAGGATCAAACATGGCACGGGTATCTGGCGAATATCCTGCCCGGAGAA
>JANMKB010000254.1:0-11775 GCA_031371805.1 Blastocatellia bacterium
CGCTGGTGAACGAAGACGAGCGCCTGCAGGTTCGCATGAATCAACTCCACGACCGGCTCGAAGCAAGCCTGCGCCAAAGTGCACGTATCGCGGCGAACGATGGCGCGTTGCACAGTTCGCTCGATGCAAATGCCTACGCCATTAGATCAAGCGATGATTGCCAAATTGCCGCCCGCGTTTTTGTATGGCACGGTCGAAGATGCGGGCAGTATGGGCGGGTTGCTGGGGCTTTATACCAGCTTGTTCCGCGCAAAAGTCCCGGTCGAAGCACATTTCTTTCGGAATGGTGAACACGGTTCAGGCTTCGCTGTGGGGGATCCAATTCTGGGCGAATGGCCGAAACTCTTACACACCTGGATGGCCGCTGGCGGATTTCTGACCGACAAATCGCAAATGGCTTTGTCAGGTGTGGTCAAGCTTGATGGCTCCCCGTTATTACGAGGCATTGTCATCTTAACGCCAGTTGACCAGCCTGATGCGCCACCTGTCGTTACCTACATTACAAATGCACATACTCGCGCATTAGGTTCGTTCATCATTCCGCAAAACCAGGGGCCAGTCGCTGGCAAGTATCGCGTTGAAGTGCGACAAGAGGCGACGCGCTGGACCAGCAATTCGCGTGATCCGTTTATGATTAAGATTACGGCCAAGCAACGTGACAACACATTAACGGATGCCGACCGCAAAGAGTGGGGCGAATACCTGCGCAAACGCGACCTGTCGCCGAGCATCGAAAATCAACGTGTCTTTCGCCGCCAGCATCCGAATGACAAAAACGATTACATCGTTGAGATCAAAAGTGGCGGCGAGAATAATTTAAAGCTTGAAGTGTTCAGTCGCTGAAATGTCTTTGCCGCAGATAACACAGGTAAAGACAGATTTTCACGGCTCATCACCTTGTTTTGATTTATCTACGTCAAGCTGTGTTATCTGTAGCAAAAATCAGGAATCCCGTATGAAAACAACTCGCAGAGAACTCATCAAAGCTGTCGGCGCGGCGACGCTCGCTCCATCGTTCGTAACCGCTGCACAAAATACTTCCTGGCCGCCGAATGACGCAGGCGCACCGAAAATCTGCCTTGGCGTGCCGACCACTATTGACGAAGCTGGCCTGCGGCAGATCAAGCAAATCGGCGTGAATTATGTACTCACAGGTGGGCCGCCGATTCCGTGGACAGAAGACGTTCTGCGCACCCGAATCAATCCATTCAAAGCACAGGGATTAACGCTTATCAATCTGATGATTGGCGGCTTTCCCAACGCAATTTATGGCAGACCAGGGCGCGACGAAGACATTGAGAAAGTCCGGCAATCCATTCGCGCAGCGGGCAAAGTTGGACTGCCTGTCGTTGAATATAATTTCTATGCACACCGCATTATTGAAGGCTATTACGAAGAACTCGGACGTGCCGGCGCAGGCTTGACCGCCTTTGATTACGACAAAATCAAAGACTTGCCACCGCTCCCCGAAGAAGGCGCACACAGCCTCGAAAAAATGTGGGAGAACGTCACGTATTTTCTGAAAGCAATCATTCCCGTTGCGGTCGAATCCGGTGTGCGGATGGCGTTGCATCCCAACGATCCGCCGGCGCCGATTAGTCGTGGTTCAGGACAGATCATGTCTACGCTTGCGGGTTGGAAACGACTGGTAGACATTGTCAAGAGTCCGCACAACGGCATCACCTTTGATTGCGGCGTGACACGCGAACTCGGCGAAGACCCCGTTACGGTTGCGCGTTATTTCGGCTCACGCGATTGCATCAACCACGTGCATTTTCGCAACGTCATTGTGCGCAAGCCGTATGAGAAATACACTGAAGTTTTTCTCGACGAAGGACAGGTCAATATGTTCGCCGTGATGCAGGAACTGGTGAAGCTGAAATATACGCGTGGCCTGTATCCCGAACATCCACGTGCGCTTGATCTTGATCGTGAGCGCGGCATCAGGAGCGGCTACGCCAACGTGGGCGGTGGTGGCTTCGCAGGCGAGATTTACAATGTCGGCTATGCGAAAGCAATGTTGCAGGCGGTATTGTCGCGTTAAAGAGGGAATATGGCTTCACCACTAAGTCCGATGCGGGCTGCTATCTTTGGCCTCGCAGCGATTTTTCTATCATTGGCGAGCGCATTCTTCGTGTTCTACATGGCACGACTTTTGTATGTCACAAACCTGCTCCGCACAACGCGGGCTGGCGGTCAGGGCGCATATATTGGCGCGATTGTGTTTCCATTGCTTGCGCTCTTATTGGGATGGGGAGCCTGGCGTTGCATACAGATTATCCGTCGCGCCTAATGACCACACTGTATGCTTTACATGATCGTCGAACATTTCAAGCATCAGGACGCCGCGCCCGTCTATCAACGGTTTCGTGAAAGTGGGCGTTTGGCTCCTGACGGTTTGACGTATATTTCCAGTTGGGTGGACGATCAATTTCAGCGCTGCTTTCAATTGATGGAAACGGATAATCGCAATTTGCTTGATGAATGGATAGCGAACTGGAATGATCTGGTAAACTTTGAAATATTTCCGGTGCTGACTTCAGCGGAAGCAGCAACCAAAATCTTGCATTCCTAATTTGAGGACTAATTATGAAACGAAGACGATTTATGCAAACGATGGCGGCGGCTCCGGCGTTAGCGATTCCAGCTGCGCCTGCGGTGTTGGCAAAACAACCAGCGCAAGGGCGTCCACCGATGCCCGAAATTCCAAGACTGGAAACTTCTGTCTCGGATGCAGCCGCCGAATACACACCGAAATTTTTCACTCCACCGCAATTCGCAGCGTTGCGTAAACTCAGTGAAATCATTATGCCCTCGCTCAATGGAAATCCCGGCGCAATCGAAGCCGCCGCACCTGAATTCCTGGATTTTTTAATTAGCCAATCACCCGCCGAACGCCAGCAAATTTATCGCACAGGCTTAGACCTTTTGAACACACAAGCAACGAAGCAATTCAAAAAATCTTTCGCTGATGTGGACGAAACCCAGGCGAATACGTTGCTTGCGCCGTTGCGCGTCGCGTGGACATACGATCCGCCTACGGAACCGCTGGCGCGTTTCCTGCGCGAAGCGAAACAGGATGTGCGAACCGCCACGATGAATTCGCGTGAATGGAACACCGCAGGCGGACGACGCGGCGGAACGGGACAATATTGGTACCCGATTGATTAATTTATTTTTGGTTTTGGGACTTTGGGCTTTGATCTTTGATTTGTAACTGAGGTCGTAAGTTAGAAACCAAAGATCGAAGCCCAAAAACCCAAGACCGATTTTTATAATAATTATGGCAAACAAAGAATATGACGTTTTAATTGTTGGCTCTGGCGCTTCCGGCGGCATGGCGGCGTACACACTTACGAAACTGGGCATCAATTGCTTGCTGCTCGAAGCTGGCCCGCAAATTGATTTTACACGACAACGGGGCGCTAAGCCTGTCTACGAGTTACCGTATCGTGGCTTCGGCAAACCGGGCAAACTTTCGCACGTCGTACAAGCCAGCGAATTCAACGCGAACCAGTGGGTAGACGAACAGCAAGTGCCGTATACCCACGATCCAAAAAGCCCCTACAATTGGGTGCGCGTGCGGATGATGGGCGGCAAATCGAATTTCTGGGCGCGGATGTCGTACCGCCTCAGCGACTATGAATTCAAAGGCAAAGATCACGATGGCTTTGGTGAAAATTGGCCGATCAGCTATGCGGAGCTGTCTCCTTTTTATGATCGCGTAGACCCGATCTTTCGTGTCACTGGTCGCAAAGAAGGTCTGGCACAATTGCCTGATGGTTTATTTGAAGACGACACTTCGCCTGATTCTGGTGCGGCACTTCGCTTCGCCGCCGCTGGCAAATCACGTGGTATGACGCTCACAAAAATTCGCCGTTCACAGGGTAACGGACAACTTGCGAGTTCCTGGAATTTATTGTTGCCGGACGCGATGGCGACAGGCAAATTGACGATTGTATCCAATGCGATTGCGCGTGAAATCACGACGGATAAAAACACGGGACTCGTCAACGGCGTCAATTTTGTAGACCGTCAATCCAAGCGCGAAATGCACGCGAAAGCCAAAGTCGTCATCGTCGGCGCGGCTTGTTTGGAAAGCACGCGCTTGCTGTTGAATTCTAAAATCGCCAATTCCAGCGGCGTCCTCGGACATTATTTGCACGATCAATTTTATATCTCGAACGGCGTTATCGCAGTCGTGCCGGAAGCGAAAGACGGCAAAGCTCCGAAGGGATTGATGGGCGGTTCGGGCTACATTCCGCGCTTCCGCAATTTGAAAACGAAAGAGAAAAATTTCATTCGCGGCTATGCGTCTGACCTCTATCCAGGAGCTTCGGCGGATGCAAAATATTTTCCTTCGTGGGGAGCGCAATTGGAAAAAGACATCAACGCTCATCGCGGCGCATGCATCGGCACTACGATTATGGGTGAAGTGTTGCCACGCTTTGAAAATCACGTCAGCATTGATCCCAAAGTCGTAGACGCGTGGGGCATTCCTGTGTTGAATATTCAGTGTAAATATACGGATAACGAATTTAACATGGCAAAAGACGCCGTAACCACGATCAGCGAAGTTTGCCACGAAGCCGGATTTGAAGTGCTGAATGGCAATGACAAAATGCACCCGCCAGGTTACAGCATTCACGAAGTCGGAACGTGCCGCATGGGCGATGATCCAAAGAAATCGGTGCTGAATAAATGGAATCAAAGTCACGACATCAAAAATTTATTTGTCGTTGATGGCAGCAGCTTTGTGACGGGCGGATCGCAAAATCCGACGATGACGATTCTGTCACTTTCGATGCGGGCTTCGGAATATATTGTCGAGCAAAAGCGTAAAGGGAATTTGTGAGAGTGGTTCGCCTGAGTTGTGTATTGGTGGCTTGTATTTTTGCGGCTCTCGCGCAAACGCAAAAATTGTCGGGGCTGGAACAACCGATTCCGTTCAGTCACAAATTGCACGCCGGCGAACAAAAATTAAACTGCACGACGTGTCACAAAAATGCTGACACGAGCGCTAAGAGGGGATTCCCGACAGTGGCTACGTGTCTGCAATGTCATGCGGACATCAAAGCGGACAGTCCTGTAATTCAAAAGCTGGCAAAGCCGCCCAGTGGCTGAAGCAGGCTCAAGCGGCGGGCGACGCGGTGGAGGAATGGGGCAATATTGGTATCCGATTGACTAAACCCAGGGGTAACAACCAGGAACACTCTCTGCTTGACGCTCTACGACATAAGGTCAACGTCGGCTCAAGGTAGGCAATTTCCTAATAGGAGTTTAGATGCTACGTTCTGTACGACTAACAATTTTACTGTTCATGCTCGGAGCGGGCGAGATTGCCTGGCTGAATGTCGCCAATCCTACTTATGCCGATACCGAGGCTGACTTGGCGCGGACGTTCACCCAAACGATCCGGCCCTTTATGACCACGTATTGCATAGGTTGCCACAGTGGCCCTACGCCCGAAGCCAGCTTTGATCTCAAACGCTACACGACGATGGAATCAGTGCTTGAGGACTTCGGCCATTGGACGCTTGTGCTCAGCAAGCTCACGGCGCAGGAGATGCCGCCCAAGGAAATGAAGCAGCCGCCGGAACAATTGCGTCAGCAAGTGATTGCGTGGATCAATGCGGTGCGGAGGAACGAGGCAGGCAAGCATCTGGATGATCCAGGCCCTGTGTTGGCAAGGCGGCTGAGTAATGCCGAGTACAACTACACCATCCGTGATCTGACCGGAGTTGACCTGCGTCCGGCGCGCGAGTTCCCGGTAGATCCTGCCAACCAAGCCGGCTTCGACAACTCTGGAGAATCGCTTGCCATCTCGCCCGCGCTGATGTCGAAATATATGGATGCGGCGCGGCAAGTAGTGGATCACCTGGTTATCAAACCGGAGGGGTTCAGCTTCGCGCCCTTTCCAATGCTGGTCGAGACGGATCGTGAAAAATACACGATTCAGCGGATCGTTGATTTCTACGATCGCCAGCCCACCGATTTCGCCGACTACTTCGAGGCTGCGTGGCGCTACAAGCATCGGGCTGTCCTCGGGCAGCCGTCGGCGACATTACCCAGCATCGCGGCACAGACCAAAGTGTCGCCCCGTTATCTTCCGATGGTCTGGCAGACCTTGGAGCAAACGAAGGAAGAAGTGGGGCCGCTCGCAAAGCTTCAATCCCTGTGGCGGCAGTTGCCCACCCCGAATGGTAATCAGCCCGGCATTGCTCGTGCCAGCATTGCCCGTGAAGCCTGTTTGCAGATGCGCGACTTCGTCGTGAAAATTCGCCGGCACACTGAGAAGTTGTATCCCACTTTGGAAGCGCCCAGCTTTAACACCAACTTTCAGCCGATCACCATGTATCGGAACTGGTCGATGGCAACTCATCGCCGAGATTTCGACCCTTCGGCGCTACGGGTGGAAGGCGACCTGCCGACACAGGATTTCGTCGTAACTCGCGGCCCTACATTTGGTGGACGGGAAGTAGAGGAACTGAAAAGAGGCATCGCCACCTACATAAAGGAGCGGCAGGAGGATGCCGACCTGGTAGTTCCAGCCGGGGAGCGCGCCCGCTATGAAGCCGCGTTCGCCCGTTTCAGTGCGGTGTTTCCCACGGCGTTCTGCCTGCGGGAACGGGGCCGCTTCTATCCCATCAACTCGATGGACAAAGGCCGCCTGCTGGGCGCGGGTCTGCATAACGTGATGGGTTATTTCCGCGATGACACGCCGCTCATCGAACTCGTTCTGGATGAAAAGGGGAAGCAGGAACTCGAGCGGCTTTGGCATGAATTCGACTTCATCGCTGATTACACCATGCGCACGTACTCGCAATTCGTGTTTAACGGCGGCGATGGCGGGCGCAGCAGGATTGCGGTGGATCGCCCCGGCCCCAATGATTTCGCCACGCAAGCTTCGATTTTCCGCATGCGGGATCAGTATTTGGAAAAAGCGCCAGCAGGGACCAATCCACTGATCCTGGAAGCCATCAAATACTACTTTGATAATGCAAACAACCAAATCAGGTGGGTGGAAAAGGCGCGCGTGGAAGCGGAACCGACGCACCTGGACGCTTTGCTGAAGTTCGCGGCGCGCGCCTACCGCAGGCCGCTGGTGCAGGAGGAACGCGACGACATCCTCGCTTACTATCGCCAGCTTCGTGAGCAGAGCAACCTGACGCACGAAGAGGCCATGCGCGGATCAATCGCCAGCATTTTGGTGTCACCCGATTTCCTCTATCGGGTTGATCTGGTAAGCGCCAGTCGCGGCACATCTGCCCAATCTGCGAAACTACCCGCAGCCTCAACTTACCGCCCGCTTTCTGGTTACTCTTTTGCGAGCCGGTTGAGCTATTTCCTTTGGTCCAGCATGCCCGATGAAGAATTGCTCTCGCACGCTGCTGCCGGTGATCTGGGGAAACCTGCTGTGCTGACGGCGCAAGTTCGCCGGATGTTGAAAGATAACCGCGCGCGTGCGCTGGCCACTGAATTCACCGGCAACTGGCTGGACTTCCGCCGGTTTGAGGATCACAACGCCGTAGACCGCGAACGCTTCCCCGTTTTCACCAACCAGCTTCGCGAAGCGATGTTCGAGGAGCCAATCCGGTTTATTGCCGAGGTGATTCAACATGATCGTCCGGTGCTGGATCTGTTGTATGGCAACTACACGTTTGTGAATCGTGCGCTGGCCGAACACTACGGAATGCCTGCGCCCGCCGGTCAGGACGAATGGTTTCGGGTGGATAACGCACGTAATTATGGGCGCGGCGGATTGCTGCCGATGGCTGTGTTTCTGACCCGGAATGCTCCAGGGCAGCGAACCAGTCCGGTAAAACGTGGCTATTGGGTCGCTCGCCGCGTGCTGGGCGAAGCCATTCCGCCGCCGCCTGCTGTGGTTCCAGAACTACCCAAGGATGAATCGAAATCGGATTTGCCCGTGCGCGCGCTGCTGGCAAAACACCGGGAAAACGCGCTCTGCGCCGCTTGCCACGCTCGTTTCGATTCCTTCGGGCTGGCGTTTGAGGGGTACGGTCCCGTCGGCGAACGTCGAACCAAAGACCTTGCCGGACGCGCAGTGGATGCGCGCGCCTCGTTCCCAGGCGGGAGTCAGGGTGACGGCCTTGAAGGATTGCAAACCTATATCCGTGCTCATCGCGAGAAAGAATTTCTGCACAACCTGAGCGAAAAGATGCTGGTGTATGCGCTTGGCCGCTCGCCAATAATTTCTGATGAACCGCTGCTTGAAGCGATGCAGGCGAAGCTGGTGGCGAGCGGGTACAAGATGTCTACGCTGATCGAAACCATTGTCACCAGTCCGCAGTTCCTGAACAGACGAAATCCAGAGTACAGTCAACAGAGGAGCACCGAGACTCTTCAGAAAAAAGGAGATTAAGATGACTGATCAAATGAATCCATCTACCAATCAAATCACCCGCCGCGCAATTCTTCGCGGAGCGGGAGTCACCCTGGCTTTGCCGTGGCTCGAATCTATTGTTGCCAAAGCAGCAATTAAAAGCACCGAAGCGTTCCCGAAACGATTTGGCGTGGTCTTTCTTGGTTGCGGCGTCAATGAGGATCACTGGGGATCGGAAGGAAACGGCGCAGACATGAAGCTGAGCAAGTCGCTCACGCCGCTCGAACCCTTGAAGAGCAAAATCAATGTGATTCACGGTCTGTTCAACAAGGGCGCGACGGGACTGGGAATTCACCCGCCGCAGACTGGCAGCCTGCTGACGGGCGCGACACTGACCAAAGGCGCGGTGCTGCATTCGGGCATCTCGGTTGATCAGATGATCGCCCGCCACGTCGGACAGGAAACCCTGCAACCGAGCCTGGTACTTGCTTGCGAACAACCCATCACCGGATTTCATGAAAGCAATTTTTCGCTGGCCTACAGTTCACATCTTTCATGGCAAAGCCCTGACTCGCCGGTACCCAACGA
Source organism: Blastocatellia bacterium (assembly GCA_031371805.1). Taxonomy (GTDB): domain Bacteria; phylum Acidobacteriota; class Blastocatellia; order RBC074; family RBC074; genus JAFDVL01. The sequence continues at coordinate 8,933 of JANMKB010000254.1, forward strand.
AATGTATCCTTCGCTGGCCTTCGATATGTTGTTTGAGAATCGTGGGAGCCTGCTCAACCTCAGCATCCTGGACCGCGTGAAAGAGCGTGCCGAACGTTTGAGTCGGCAGATCAGTTCAACCGACAACGCCAAGCTGGATGAGTACCTGACGAGCGTGCGCGAAGTAGAGAAGCGCGTCGAGGGTATGCGCAAGGCGAAAGATAAAGCGGACGACTTGGCGAAGCTGAAGAACCAACCGGTCTGGAGTATGGAGCGGCCCGCCAACGGTTTGCCGGAAGACCTCCGCGAACACTCGCGGCTGATGCTCGACCTCATCGCCATCGCCTTTCAGACCGACAAGACGCGCGTGGCCAGCTTGCTGATCTCGCGCGACCTTTCGGCAATGTACTACCCATTCTTAGACGTCAAACAGGCGCACCACGGAGCTTCGCACGCCAACAACAACGACGAATACGAACGCATCACGCGCTGGCACGTCAGCCAGTTCGCGTATCTGGCAGCGAAGCTTGATGCCATGCCGGAAGGCAACGGCACGGTGTTGGATAATTCTTGTCTGATGTTTCTATCCAACCTTTGGATCGGGAGAGCGCACGACAACTCGCGGTTGCCGATGGTGCTCGCTGGCGGACTTGGCGGCACGCTGCAAACGGGCCGTACGCTGGATTATGTCAAGGCAGGCAACGAGAACCGAAAGGCGTGCAGCCTTTACCTCTCGCTCATGGATCGCCTCGGGATCAAATTGGAGCGCTTCGGCGACTCGAACACTCGTCTCGAAAATCTATAACGATTCATTCTGCTGGCTGCTTTGCTGCGCTGGGGCGAACAGCAAGTGCCGTATACCCACGATCCAAAAAGCCCCTACAATTGGGTGCGCGTGCGGATGATGGGCGGTAAATCGAATTTCTGGGCGCGCATGTCGTACCGCCTCAGCGACTATGAATTCAAAGGCAAAGACCACGACGGCTTTGGCGAAAACTGGCCAATTAGTTACGCCGAGCTTGCGCTATTCTACGACCGCGTAGACCCGATCTTTCGTGTCACTGGTCGCAAAGAAGGTCTGGCGCAATTGCCCGATGGGTTATTTGAAGACGACACCTCGCTTCGCCGCCGCAGGCAAATCACGTGGTATGACGCTGACGAAAATTCGCCGTTCACAGGGTAACGGACAACTTGCGAGTTCGTGGAATTTGTTATTGCCGGACGCAATGGCGACAGGGAAATCTGTGAGAGTGGTTCGCCTGAGTTGTGTATTAGTGGCTTGTATTTTTGCGGCTCTCGCGCAAACGCAAAAATTACCGGGGCTGGAACAACCGATTCCGTTCAGTCACAAATTGCATGCCGGCGAACAAAAATTAAACTGCGCGACGTGTCACAAAAATGCTGATCCCGGCGCGAGGATGGGATTCCCAACTGTAGCGATGTGCCTGCAATGTCATGCGGAAATCAAAACAGATAGTCCTTCGATTCAAAAGCTGGCAGCATTGGCGAATGAAAAAAAAGAAGTCGGATGGCGGCGCGTGTACCAGGTTCCATCGTATGTGCGGTTCAATCATCGTTCGCATTTAGCAGCGAACAGCGCGTGTGTGACGTGTCATGGCAACGTCGCCGAATTTGAGCAGATGTACAAAGCCGTAAATATCAACATGCCCGATTGCATCAAATGTCATGAAGCTAATGGTGCACGTACAGGCTGCTCGTATTGCCATCCACGAATGAAATAACTGTAGCGCAATCCTGCTAAGGTTGCGCCAGCCTTGGCGATTCGCAAAGGCTAATCTATTACATTTTCGCAACTCTGGTTGTTACCTACAGCGTTGCACTACAAAGGAAATCAAATGACACCTACATCTTTTTCCCGCCGCACATTTCTTTCATTCACTGCAGCTGCATCCATCGCGCTGGCTTTGCCTGTCGTCAAAAAACGCATCCCCATCGGCATCGAATTATTTTCGGTGCGCAACGAGCTACAAAAAGATTTGAGGGGCACAGTTCGCACCATCGCCAAACAGGGCTACGAAACCGTAGAGTTTTTTTCGCCCTACTATCAATGGACGCCGGAATATGCCAAAGAAGTTCGCAAGCTGATGGATGAATTAAAAATCCGTTGCCTCTCGACGCACAACAGCGCAAATGTCTTCACGCCCGAAGGCTTACAAAAAGCGATTGATCTCAATCAAATCATCGGCTCGAAAACGCTGGTGATGGCGAGCGCCGGACGTGTCGAAGGCATTGATGGATGGAAAGGCGTCGCCGAAAAACTTTCGCTGGCAGCAGCGAAATTAAAACCACTCGGTATGCGCACCGGATTCCACAATCACCAGTTAGAATTCAAACCAATTGACGGTAAACGTCCGATAGAAATCCTCGCCGCGAATACGCCGAAAGATGTGACATTACAACTTGATGTCGGCACGTGCGTGGAAGCAGGCTATAATCCCGTCGCCTGGATCAACGCGAATCCGGGGCGTATTCGTTCGGTGCATTGCAAAGATTGGACAGGCGCCGAAGGCAAACCCGACAAAGGCTACCGCGTATTATTTGGCGAAGGCGATTCGCCGTGGCAGAAAATTTTCGCGGCTGCCGAAAAATCCGGTGGCGTAGAAAACTATTTGCTTGAACAGGAAGGCAGCAGATTTTCTCCTTTTGAAACCGCTGAAAAATGTTTGGCGACATATAGAAAAATGCGCGGTTAAAGACAAGCTTCAAGAGTTCAAGCTTTAGCTTGGTATTAAAAAATCAAGCTAAAGCTTGAACTCTTGACACCTGCTTTTCTTGTCCGCCTTCTTTGAGAAAAATTATGTTATTCAAAAATTGCATCACTCTCTTTATTACATTTCTAATTT
>JANMKB010000264.1:0-6579 GCA_031371805.1 Blastocatellia bacterium
AACGCCGCCCAGCGGCGTATTTTCAAAGGGACGGAAAAGATTCAAAATCTTCTGACCGCTTGTATTGATACGAGCAGTTGGAATGATATTGCCGGGGAAGCAGGCGGTTTGGTCGGTCGCACTACAGGCACCTGTCAGCAATGGGTCGCGGACATAAATTTTCGCGCCATTACCATCGAAGGTATTGCTGAAATTACCTGCTGCTTCAAGCGCTGTTGGAACACGCGATTGACGCGCAGATTGTGGCACTAATTGCTGTTGCCATTCCTGTGACCAGAAATTGAGAAAATCCTGAAAACCACTTTTGAGCATAGCAACACTCAAAAAGAAATCTTCACTAGTTAGATATTTGATTTTCAGTCCCAGAAGCTGGTCAAGAGTGCGCCAGATGAGTGGCGGATAGATAGTGTCATTTATTCATTAGCTATTGACCAACGACAGTATCTGATTGTCGTCACGAACTGTCAACGGCTACAGGTGAATGCAAAAATAAAGCTCTATCGCCGCAGTATTAATCGTGCTGCTGCGATAGAGCTTAGTATCTTTCAACTTAGGGAATTAACCTCAGTTATTAATGCGCATTGATTGCAACATCCGCCTGAATAAATTCTGGTAATTGCTGAAATCATCTTTGGGTGTGACAAAAATAATATGCAGAGAGTCACCATTATTCATTTGCATATTGAAAACCATTGCTCGTTCATCACGATTCGTAATGGGGGAACGTCCTTCCAGAGTTGCTGTCATGGCTGCTCTTCCGCCGACATTACTGTAACGGCTCGGCCCACTTACCACGCGCAAATAATTATTCCCCTGGAGCGTGGATTCAATCAGTTCTTTGGTTGAAGTATCCAGTGAAGCCGGACGCGCACGGCGAGTGCGCGGATCAATGGATTGTTGTGATTGATGCGTGTCAATAATCACGCCATAAACCGTCGAGCCATCCTGCATCACGCCGCCATTAGGAAAAATTAAGGAAGCGATGCCTGAACTGCCTGAAGAGGCCTGCCAGTTATCAGGATAAGTAATTTCGTAAGCACCGCTTTGTTGACGAAAAACTTTCAGGTTGGAAGAGGGCGCAGCAACGCGCACATTCACAGGCTGTCCGTTTTGTGTGGTTGGTTGTCGTTGTCCACCCTGTTGCTGCGCTTGTTGCTGCGCACTGGGAGCTTTTGGCATGCCCTGCAACATTCGCTTCACTTCCGCAAAGCCGCCCAATTCGCGTCCGTTGCCGCGTGAGCCAATGGATTTTGCTTCTGCCCTGATGCGCGCTTCCCGATCTGCGGGCTGCGGGTGATCGCTGAACCATCGCTCAAGCTTGCCCGGCTCTCTTGTTTGCTCGCCACGCAAAGTCTCAAAAAAATCAGCCATCGAATTTGGATCGTAACCCGCTTTCGCCATAATCTGGGAGCCAAGTATATCTGCATCTGATTCAGCCGCACGGCTGTTTTTCATGAGTGCGCCACCGGCGACTACACTAGCCGCCGTGCCACCGATTGCGCCCGCTACGCCATTGCCTAAAACTGCGCCCACGATGCCGGCAATGCCCTGATAGCTTTGCGCCTTGCACACATTCGCAGTTCCGTGACGAAGCGCGACATGCGAAATTTCGTGCGCCATCACGCCGGCTAATTCGGCTTCATTTTTGGCTGCTTCGATGGTTCCGCGATTGACGTAAGTGAAACCACCGGGCAACGCAAAGGCGTTAATTTCCCCCACATTGAGGAGCTTAAAGCTGTATTGGAATTTTTCGCCAGGAGCATTCAGCGCCAGATTTTGTCCGAGGCGATTGATATATTCCTGTGCCCGCGAATCATTCACCAGTTGAAATTGTTTTTCTGCTTCTGCCGCTGCCTGATGGCCCAATTCCACATCCTGTTGTGGCGTTGCACAACTTTTGGCGGCCTTAACCTGCGTTTGTGCGCGGGCAGTGGTCACGAAAAAATTAGTTAATGGTAAAGCGGTTAGTATGAAGGCGAGTGCGTTACTCAGCCCTTTTTTTATTACTTTATTTTTCATATTTGTCTCCTTCTCAATATTGCCTGCTTAAGGGGGAATCACCAAGCGGCAGACTCATCAGATGCGCTGGTCTATCATGTAGTTGGCTGGGACGATATGCAAGGAAGGAGTTTGCGCAAGCTCTGAGGACACATTACTTTCTCAAATAATCGTCAGTTCCCTGCAACCAGTCAAGTCTGATGGGGCTGAAAATATCAATGCCCTGCGTGTCTTCGAGTGCGATGGCCGAATGCGGAACCTGTGGCGGAATTTGCACCAACTCGCCGGATTTGACAATGACTTCCTCCGCGCCAATTTGAAAGCGGAAACTGCCGGAGACAACGTAGCTGAACTGCTCGCTTTCGTGCTGATGCGTTGGCACTTCACAGCCGGCTTTCAGGTGCAGAAAGGCCATCGTAATGTTTTCTCCGGTAAAAAAACGACGCGAGAAAAGGTCCGTCACTTGTTCTTCCGGTACTTCGCTAAGTTTGTAATGTTTCATCGTTATTTCCCGACGCTTTCACTCGTGAGCGCCAGCACATCGTGATACGCGTTGATTAATACGCGCTTTGGTCTTTTCGGCAGCTTGATGGAATATTCCTGGGAGGTAGAGTTCCCTGAAATGCTGATTTCGCCCATGCGCATAAATTTTCCATCATAATCAAGATAGAGAGGAACGGGCATTTTGAAATTTTCTGAAACGCCGCTCTGGGTTAATTTGAATTTGAGTTCACACTCACCGTCTCCGCCCGTCAGATTATATTCCAGTTTATAGCTCGGCAATTCTGTTCCGTAAACATATTGTCGAAAGAACCAGTCCATCCGCTTGTTACCGTCCAAATCCATTTTCGGCAGCATATGTTTTTCGAGGATTTCCTTGAAGCCTTCGGTTGAGGCATTGCGCTGATTATTTTCTTTGACAAAATCTTTCATCATCGCAATGAATTTCTGGTCGCCAGTCTGTCGGTCATACATCATCCAGCGCAGCATGTGCAGGATATATGACCCCTTGGGATAAACTATTTTCCGATAGGCGCTCTCATTTTTATAGGTATTCATCCGCCATCCCATCCAGATTGGGCCCGCCTCGTTGGCGCGTTTCCCAAATTCATTTTTTTCGGTAATCAGTTCGCGGTGCTTTTCCCAAAACTTTAAATATTTATCCAGCTTTGGTTCCGTGTATTGCAAATACAGTCCCGCCGAAAAATCGGCAAAGCCCTCTGACAACCATTGATCGTGATAAGAAGACCAGCCCACAATGTGCCCCCACCATTGATGCGCGACTTCGTGCGGTGTTACTTCCTGGATAAAATCGTTGAGACCGGAATTAATGCCACCCATCAGCATCCAGCGTTGCGTAGAATCGAAAAAAGAAATGATTGGCAGGTACACGAGCGTCGGCCACGACTGACCAAAAAATGGTTGCGGTTGTTGCGTAATGGCGATCCGGCCATACGGTGCAGCGCCAAACCACGCGGTGTAAATGCGGATGGAATTCTGCGCTTCAACCATTCCTTTTTCCAGCAAACGTGTCGGCGTCATGCCGCCAATTGATTCACCTGCGCTGCGCAAATACGATGGCAGTTCCGAAGTCGCGTATCCTTCAATTGTATATTTGGTTGGTTCGTCAATTAGTTCTTTCTTTTTGAAGCTGCCGTAATTAAATCCGGCGATAGCAAGGGGAATTTCTGATGTCCACTGCGAAGCGGCAAAGTCATCCTCTTTCCATTCCTTCACCAGTTTGCCGACGCCGACCAGCGTATATTTTTTTGGAATTTTGAACGTCAAATCATACGTCGCACGATCACCAAAACCGTTCACGGTTGGATACCAACTGGTGCGTGCGCCGACCGCAAAGCTGCCGCCGCCGGCGTCCTGTAAAACTTTATCGCCCTGATATTCAATGAAGATTTTATAGGTTTTGCCTTTCGCCAAAGCTTCAGGAATCACGGCATAAAATGAGCCATCTTTTTTCTTGTCTTCCTGAATGTAATCAATTTCCTTGTCGCCGAACAGCACCCGCGAGACTCGCAACGTTGGCAATAATCCAAAATCTATGACGCGTTCGCCATTCACCAGAGCAGTAAAAGTCAGCTCAGCATTTGCTGTCAGCTTTTCCCCTTTGATCGCCGTTTCAATTTTGTAATGCTGTGCATCAATGGTGCGTTTATCTTCTTCGGAACTCGCGGAGCCGTTTTTGTACTCGCCAATAAAATGCGCCGAATACCAGACACCGCCATCTTTGCTGTCACGGTCGGGATTGATCAGCGCAATTTCTTCGGCGTCTTCGATGACACCTTTCCAGCGCATGTAATAGCGCAGATCGCTATGTTTGCGTGCCTTCAGATAAGCCGTAAAAAACGTTCCCCGCTTTGGATTGTAAAGATAGGCGAGCAAATCCGCCTCAATATTTTCAGCGGTGCCGCGTGAATTGTTGCGAATGTCATTGCGAAAATCCTTGAAGGCTTCCAGCGTCTTTGCATCCGATGATGCGCCGGATGGCTGCGCCTGTTTTTTGATTTCCTGATACGTGTCGTCAGTGAAAGTCAGAATCACACGCGTAAATTCTTCAGTCACTTTTTCTTTCTCAATGACCTGGAGCAGGTGTTGCCGTTCAAGGTAAATGGCTGGCGTCAAATTGAATTCGCCTTCGCCCACAAAGATCGCTACGGCAACTCGATTGAGCATCGGCGGCAGGAAGGTAATTTTCCCACTTTTAAAAGTAAGCGTCCCGACATCACGGGTCAATGTCAGATTATTCACCGTGTAACTTTCCGTCGGAGCCGCATCGCGTAACGCTCGATAATTGGGGTCAGCATTCGCCTTCACTGTTCCTGTCGCGGCAACATTTACTTCAACGCGAGTCTCCGTAATTTCCAATTTAATTTCCAGCGCGGCGAGTGGTTTGTCATCCACAATCACTTTTTGCTCAGCGGTTTTGAAGCCTGTGCGCGAAACGCCGACAACATAATTTCCTGGGGTTAATCCACTGATTAAAAATTTCCCCTGCGCGTCTGTCACCGCAGTTTTGGTTTCGCTGGTAACTTCGTTGCGAACCGAGATTTCAGCGCCAACGACAATTGCGCTTTTCGGGTCTTTGACCGTGCCGGAAATATTACCAATGGTTTGCGCAACACCAGTCAGGCTGAGCCAGATCATCAGTGTGAACAAGAGAGAAAACTGACGTTTCATTTGATTCCTCCAAAGAGCTGATTTTAACGAGGCAACCATCAATGCGAATAAAGGCTGACCCGCGCATTATGCTGCTTTGAGATGTGAAGCGTCAAACAATTTACCGAACCGAATCATCCTTTCTTTCCGATCTTTCCCAGGCATGTTGTCCAGCCATTGTTTCTGCTACAATTCTTTTTCCGTCACTAACTCCCCTTCCACTTCGTTCCTGAAAAGGAGATGCAATGAGAATTAGAACCATCATTTTCGCCGCCTGCCTTTCAATTACCGCCTTCGCACAAACCAGGCCGAAACCAACGGACAACACGCAGGTCTGTCATTTGCCGAACGCAACTAAAGCTTCCACGAAACCTGCGACGTTGATGGAAGGGTACGGCAAAGCGCATATGTCTGTGACTACCAAATCCACCGAAGCGCAGGCGTTTTTTGATCAGGGATTGGCGTTGATGCATTCGTTCTGGTTCTATGAAGCCGACCGCAGTTTTGAACGCGCCGCGCAGCTTGATCCTGAATGCGCGATGGCGCAGTGGGGCATTGCGATGTCCGACATCAACGAAGAGCGGCGCAACTCCGCCATCAAACGCGCTAAAGAATTAGCGCCCAAAGTCACCGAACGCGAACAGCTTTACATCGCCGCCGTCGAAGCGCGTTATGCGGGCGAAAAAAGTACTGTGCAAAATAACGGCTTCTTAGGTGCGAGCGATCCTTATCAAAAGGTGATGCGCAAGCTCGTGTCGTTTTACAACGATGATCTCGAAGCGAAATTATTTCTCGCGCTGGCTTCGATGTCCGGCTATGAACGCGATGGCACACCGAATCCCGGCACGGTCGAAGCCATCGCTTTATTGCAGGCTGTCCTCGCTAAATCTCCCAATCATCTCGCCGCGCATCACTACATGATTCACGCGACCGAAGCGGGCAAACGCGCCATTGACGGAGTTCTCGCCGCCGATATGTACGGCACGCTCGCGCCCAAAGTCGGTCACGCCGTTCACATGCCCGGTCACATTTACGTGCACGTAGACCGTTGGGAAGATGCGGCACGCGCCTTTGAAAATTCCGCCGCCGTAGACCGCGCCTACATCCGCGACAACAAAGAAACGACGGATCATGCCGCCGGGCCGTATGGTCACAATGTACATTTTCTGGCAAACGTGTACGGCTATCAGGGACGCTACCGCGATGGCATCCGCGTGAGTCAGGAATTGCTGGATGCCGCAAAACCAGCAGGCGAAGAAAAATCCCGCACTGGATTTGAAGGGCGATTAGCACGCCTGCGAATCCTCGCACGTTTTGAAAAGTGGGATGAAATTCTGGACGGAAAATCGCTGCCCGACGAAGGCAATTACGAAGTCTTTAAGGCTTGGCGGCATTACGCTACGGCACTCG
>JANMKB010000305.1:0-8943 GCA_031371805.1 Blastocatellia bacterium
ATGCTGATCGAAGCGCCGCGCTGGGTGACTCCTCCGCCTGCGCCGAAACGATTCAATACATTTTTCTTTGCGGCATGGGTTCCCGCATGTCTGGACGGAATTCAGGAGACGAAAGTCATTGCTGGAGAACTCGAAAGCGGCGAATGGAATCGTCCGCACGAAGCACTAAACAAATGGCGACGTGGCGAAATTCTGATTGTGCCGCCTGTGTTGGTTCCGTTGCTCGAACTCGCCAGAGGCGTTGACGGTTTTGTGCCGCGTTTGCATAAGTCTACGCAAGCCGCGCACGAGGCGAGAATGGGACTGGATTTTCGCTATGGCTTCAAAATGGTTCCGTTGCGTTCGCCGACGATTCCGCCCGCTACGCACACGAATTGTTATTTGATCGGTGGGGAAGAATTCCTCATCATTGACCCCGGTTCGCCTTATCCCGAAGAGCAGCAAAAGCTGGATGCGATTCTTGATAATTTAATCGCTGATGGTCGCCGCATCCGCGAAATTATCATCACGCATCTGCACCCGGATCACATCGGCGGCGTGATGCACCTGGCCGAAAAATATAATATTCCGGTTGCAACGCATCGCCTGACGGCGGAAGCGATTGCCGACACCGTGAACGTTGATCGCTTGATCGAGGATGACGAATTAATTGCCCTCAGCGGTGGTGAACGTGACTCAGATTTGTCCTGGAATTTGCGGGCGTTGTGGTCGCCCGGTCATGCGCGTGGGCATCTCAGTTTTTATGAAGAGCGGACAGGCAGCTTGTTGACCGGAGATTGCGTAGTTGGTTTGGGAACGGTGGTAATCGCTCCGCCGGAAGGGAATATGGTGGAGTATTTTGCTTCGTTGCAACGTTATCTTGCCTTGCCGAAATTGACAGCTTTGTTTCCGGCGCACGGCCCGGTGCTGGCAGATGCACGGGGGAAAATCGAAGAATATATTCAGCATCGGCTGGAACGCGAGGCAAAAATTGTAGCGGCGATGGCGGATGATTTGCTGACGATTCCTGAAATTGTGACGCGGGTTTATACCGATGTGCCGGAGTCGTTGCACAAGCTGGCGGCACTGTCAGTATTGGCGCATTTAGAAAAACTGGCAGCGGATGGGCGCGTGAAGCGGGAAGGGGAAAGGTTCGTCACTGTCCGTGCTTCGTAGCCCCAGCTTTATACCAGGTGGAATCATTCTATTTTGAACGCGATGGTCTGACGCGTGGTTGTTTTTGCTAAAGTGTCGCGTACCTCCAGGCGCAGTTCATAATAACCACTGGTAATAGTTTGCAAAGGTAATTTCAGTTGAAATAAATCAGCCTCGCCAGTGGAATTTGTGATGGCTGGCTTCGTAATATTTTCCGCAGGAACCGCCACGATTTCTTTGCCGCGACTGAAAATTTTCCCTTCTATTTCCAGTGCATTTGTCCCCGCTTCATTGCCTTTGCTGTTGTACACCGCTACCACCGCTAAGGGCGAATCGTCGCGTTTGAAAAGATGAAAAAGATTGGCTTTCTGTGCGGCATTAATTTGATCAAGCTGTCCTTCAGAAGTTAGACCTGCCGTAGCGCGATAATTTTTTATTTCCTCTGCGGTAAGAAAGAAAATTTGACTGGTCGAAAGTTTTTTCGTATTCAGGTCAGGAATCTCAAGCCAATCGGCGGCACTGCCCACACGGGTTTCTTTTTCTTCACGCACAGCTAAACGAATTTGATATAAGCCGGGCTTCAGTCGGAGGTTACGACGATAACGAAACCCGCCTGTTTTTGTGGCTTGCAATAACGTTTCCGCTTTCGTATTTAGTGTGAGGAACTCGCTGAAATTCGTCTCCAGTTTTCCCTTTTCATCGTAAATATTACAGGCCAGTTCCAACTGCGTGCGGTAGCGATCACCGACTTGGTCGTACTTTAATTTCGTAGCATCAATCACTGTATTGATCGTTACGAACGCTTCACGATTCACAATGTCTAAATAATTAACGTCCATTGCGATTGGAATACCGCGCAATGAATACAACGAAGCCAGACCATCGTTGAGCAATTTCGCTTGAAATTTCTTTTCGTCTTCAGCAATTTGTTCAGGAGTTTTTACCGCGACCGTAGTCTCTGCCGGCGGTTTTATTTTGCTGTCACGCGGGGCAAAATATCCTTTGTTCGTGCGAATTTTCAGCTCTGGACGGCTGGGAATACTCAGTTGTAATTTATGAAATTGCCCATCACGAAGCGTGGCGAGCGGCTCGAATGCAAGCTGATAAAAAACTTCTGTATCAGTCATGATTTGTCGCAAACTAAAATTTATATCGTTGCTATCAAGTAAAGCTTTGCCGCCTGTGTTTGCGGCCAAATACGACAACGGCATTCGCACCGCTTCTCTATTCCGACGTTCTAAAGCCAGTGCATCAACCGGTAAGCCAGCAACATCAAGAGCATAAATTTTGACGCCGCCGCGTGTCGCCGCATCCGTCAGCACATCAAGGTTTGTTAGTGGTTCACCAGAAAAATTACCACCCATCAGGAAGCCTTCTGAGAGTAATACCATCACTTTACGTTCAGGCAAAGTGCGCAAATTCCTCAATATTTCCAGCATCGAAGTGAATGTCTGTGTGGAGATGATTTGATTTTGCTGATAAATCATCCGGGCTTCTGCTTCAAAAAGTCGCCCACCAAACCTGTCCGGTGCGCTGGCTTCGGCATTGTTCTCGAATACTTTTCCTGGCGTAGAGTTTCCCCCCATCATTTTCAAGACATCACCCTGCCCATTGGCAATCAACGCCGCTTCAAGGGGTAAAAATTTATGTCTTAGCTCTTCAATTTTGACTTCAAAAATCTGCCGCATCTGTATTAATGACAGCCGATTGACAGCCCTTCGCAACAAGGTTCGATCTGTCGTAAATTGCTGAAAAAATCCCAACTGACCGCTGGTCGTAGCAACTGCTACCTGGTCTTCATCGCCAAGTTGCTCATCAATAAATTTTAGCAAAGCGGCTTTGGCCTGAATTACATTTTCAGGATTGATATGCAAATCATCGATTGCTAACACAATGTAGCGAGGCTGTGTGCGAACCTGACCGCCAGCATTCACAGGATTCGCTGCACTGGCTTTTTGCTCTGAAGTGATTTTGCTCACTGACTGACCCGGAACCTGATTCACTGAGAAGCCGGTTATTTTTTGCGCCTGATCATTTTCCAACAAGACAAAATCGGATTGCTTCAGGTCTGGCACAGGGCGCCCGTTTTTATCAGTCACAATCACATCCAACTGCACGACATCGGTGTTGATTCGAATCACATCGTCCTGAGGATCATTGGATTTTTTCCTGCGATCTTTTTGTGCAAACGGTGTGAGCGCAATGACGAGCATGAGAAAAGTCAGCATGCATACGTGAATTAACCAATGGCGAGAGAGCATCGCTAAACCTCCTGAGAAAAGGGAAACGCCACAGGAGTGGCGGCCTCAAACGTAACTTACTTCATTGTGACGAACAATCGTTCCTGCGCAATGTCCTGTCCCTGCATTGCCACAATCCGCAGATCGTATTTTCCGGCAGCAAGATTTTCGAGCGGCAAGGTGACGATATGCGCAATGTGTCCCGCAGCATCAGCCGCTGGCAATTCTAACGGCGAACCGCCAAGCAATTTTCCGTCCTGATAAATTCGCAGTTCAGCTTTGATCGGAGTTTTATTTTCCGGCGCACTATAGATTTTGAAATACAATGGCAGGCGCGCATTTTCTTTCGTCAACCCGACTTCGCCCACGAAGGCTGTAATTTTTTGCTGACCAACAATCAGCGGATCATCCTGATTTTCAGCGGGCTTCACCACCTCCGTTTTTTTGATGACAACAAGGCTGCTCATTTTCAACGCGGCTTTGCTGTCCGGGATAAAGAGAACTTCTGTCGCGGCACTGATTTTATTGGTCTCGTGATCGAACCAGGCCGTTTCCAATGAATATCTTCCCGGCGCTAAGTTCAGGTCGCGCAGATACACAACATTGGCAGCTTTGACCAGCGGCAAGCGGTCAAGCGTGCCAGCGAGCGGAAATGTCTGTCCCAGCTTTTGCACGATTTGCCCGTTGGCATCTTTCACCACCGCCAGCACTGAAAATCGTGAGCGATAAGTTTTCTTTGCGGCATCTTCTTTGAAAGTGAAATTGTTGGCAGAAGTTTCCAGAATAATTCGTTGCTGGACGCCTTCAGCCGTAGAATCAAAGCGCAGCTTCGCCACTTTGTAATCGAACGCATGCGGTTTTGTTTCGGCATTCAACGCCGCCAGCATAGGCATTTCGTAGCCCATCACCGTCACGCCATCAGGGGTTGGTGGGACAGCAAAATATCCATTGCGTGTTTGTAACGTAATTCCAGGCCGCGAAGTTTTTACGACAATTTTACGGAAGCGTCCATCGTATGATGAAATTTGCGGGGCATAAAAAACTTCATAATATCCAGCGATGTCAGCCGCAACTTTTTGCATGGCTTTGCGTGCATCATTGGTATTCGCAATCAAAAATCCGCCAGTGCTTTCGGACAAATCACGCATTAATCCTTGTGAATCTGAAACTGTTGCATCCATCACCATTTGCTCCGAACCAAATCCCATCCCATCGCCACCAGAAGTCATCATGGCCTGGCTCGTGGCCCCAACCATCCCGATCAGGCCTGCGCCTGCACCATTCCCACTACTATTCAATCCACGCGCATCAATCGAATAAATACTAACATTGGCGCGATTGGCCTCGCTGCGTAAGGTGTCAAAAATATCTTTCGAGTCAGCCGAAATATGCATGCCTTCCGCGATATACAGCATCGTTTTCCTGGCCTGCAAAGATTTTTGCCCTCGTACCAGCGCGAGCAAGGCATACAGCGATGTCCGCCCAAAAATATCGCGTTGGGCACTGTCCGCCAGCGTTAACATATTTAGCATCAAGCGGGATTGTTGCGCTTCAATTTGCTTTCCAATGTCAGGCGCTTGATTGGCGAGTGCGCCTCCGGTTGGCCTGACTTCTTGTGTCGTGCGCACAAATTTTTGTAATTCGTCCCGAATCTGATTTGAGGTCTCAGCAAATTTTTTGTACTCAGTCCCGGTGATTTTCAAAATCGCGGCGCGTAATTTTTCACGGTCATTTGTGAATTCCTGAACGGCATAGGCGCGCCGATTCGCGGTGTAAACACAAACCAAAGTATTCGGTTGCAGTTGCGACTCAAGAAAATCCAGGGCTGCATGTTGGGCCAGCCGCCGCGAATCATTGGTAGATAATGAATCAAACACCATCGTCACTAAACGCATTTGCCGCGCCGGATCAAACGATAATTTTTTGGTTGATTTGACCGAGCCGACTTCCTCACTTTCAGCGATGCTCGCGCCATCCAGTAAGCGAAAATTTGTAACCGACTGTTTTATGCCATCTTCGGTAATTTCGATTTCATCGGGTTTCAGGTCTTTGACAAAATTGCCTTTTTTATCCCGCGCAATGATGTCCAGTAATACTTCGCTGGATTCCACTTTGACAGGTTGTTGTGCCTGTAATTTTGTCATCAGGAAATTTGTAATCAGTAAGATGGCTAGTACCGATAAAATTATTTTTTTTGTCATCAACTCTCCTGCGGGATTGGCTGTAGACCTCAATGATCAGTTTTGCCGATTAACTATACGGCAATCTTAGCAGACCTGGCTTTTAATGTAACCTTTTTAGCGAGTCGCCTCGGCTGGAAAAAATATCCAGTAGCCTCAAAAAATAATGATATGCTAGTATTTTACAGCTTCCTGACTACGATCATACAATCCGCCCCACAAACAAGTATTAATGAAAAGTCATGTTCAGATTATTGCTGTCGAAGTTAACAATACAGAAATATCCGTTGGATTAAAGCAAACATTTGCGGCGCTCGGAATTATTGGGGTAATTGTTTTATCGACAATCTTTTTTGCGTATCGCGGAAATGATGTCGGTGAATTGCCAACACTTATTTCCCGTTTTACTTCAGAGCTTATAAACGCAAAAATTCTGACGCTCAGCGGCTTACTCAAAGCAATTGAAAGCATGCTGGTTGCGACTTTGATCGTACTTGCTTGGTTTGGGTTAGGCGCAAATATTTTCAGGTTGCTTAAAGTTGAAAATACTGAATCTCCTCTCCAATTGAACCTTGCACTATATTGCGCAAGTGGCGCGAGTATATGGTCACTGCTTTGGTTTGCGCTGGGAATTGCACAATTATTTCGCGCGTCGTGCGCGTTGTTGTTATTGCTTGTTGGGCTTTTATTGGCAGGCTATGAGGGTTTGAAAATTTACAAAATAAAAAGGGACAGTGAAGAAAATAGCTTCGCCTGGTTTGCAAAAACTACCTTCATTTTTATTCTTTTCCCTGTCCTTCTCGCGTTCATCTCGGCACTGGCTCCGACGCTGGGCAAAGACGCAATGGTTTATCGGCTCGCCGTACCAAAAGTCTGGTTGGTCGCGGGCGGGATAGTTGATGTTTCCACTAATATTTTTAGCCATCTTTCATTCGGTGCTGAAATGAATGGCGTTTGGGCGATGTTGCTGGCGAATTTTATCAATCCTGAAATTGCGGAGGCGGCGTTTGGACTGGTTGCGTTTGCCTCACTTCCTTTGTTGCTGTTAGCAGTGTACGGCATTGCGCGAGAATGGGAACTGCCCGGCGATTGGGCTTTGCTGGCAGTATTGATTGTCGCTGCAATTCCTACGATGAATCAGGTTGCCGCGTCAGGTTATGTGGATCACACGCTGGCTTTGTATGTGACCCTGGCGATTTACGCCGCCGGAACATGGTGGCAATCACAAAGTCGAAGTTCTGCCATCATCCTGGCTTTGTCACTGGGCGCGGCCTTCGCGGTGAAATTAATCGCGCTCTTTGCCTTCGTTCCACTCTTTATCATTATCCTTTTCAAGGTTCGCGCCCTACAAAATGAAGGCGCAACGAATGGTAATACTGTCTTGATGAAAGGGTTGGCAATTCTTGCAGCGGCAGGAATTCTGGCGAGCCCCTGGTACATGCGTGTCTGGCTGAAAACCGGCAGTCCGATGTTCCCCTTCTATGCGCATATCTGGAAGGGAAGTGCGCCAGGCTGGGACGCTGAGCGGTCTGCTTTATCAGGTCAGTTGATGAGAAATTATGGTGGAGCCAACAAGGGAATCGTTGATTATTTGCTTACTCCGTTGCATTTGTCATTACAGGCACAGCCGGAAATTCCGGCGTATTTTGACGGCGTTCTGGGCATCTCTCTGCTTTTAGGGTTACCTTTGCTGGTTTGGGGATTATGGCGAATGACGAGTCGCTCTGAAATAAAAATTGCAGTTTCAATGGCGGGTGGCTGGTATCTTTGCTGGCTATTTACCAGTCAGCAATTGAGATTTCTTTTGCCGATATTGCCTGCGTTAGCGCTTGCGATTATCTTCTTCATCGTCAAAGTAAATTCATCGCGCAACGGTAAAAATAATATTTTCAAAGCCGTAACATTTGCCAGTGGTTTGCCTGGCTTGCTGGTTATTCTGGCCTGGTTTTTAGCCATCAATCCGGTGCGTGCGGCATTGGGTGGCGAAACGCGTGACGCATATTTAGAAAAACGGCTTGATTACTTTTCGTTCTACGAAATTATCAATCGGGATTTGCCCAAAGATGCGCGTATTTGGCTGATCAATCTGCGCAATGATACGGTTCATCTGAAGCGGCAATATCTGGCTGATTATGTTTTTGAAGATTACACGCTGACAAAGTTTGTCCAGGATTCTTCTTCGCTGTCAGAGTTGAGAGAAAAAATAAAACAGTTGGGAGTTGCTCATATCCTGATTCGCACGGATGTGTTGTTGAATTATGCGCGTTCGCCAATTGTGGATGAAAAAAAATCAAGGGAACAGAATGAGGAAAAGCTTACCCGCTTAAAATCTCTGTTATCAGAAGAAATGAAAGTTTTGAAGAGTGACACGAAATTCATGCTGGTGGAATTGCAATGAACGCCGTCACCCTAAACGTGGTTCTGATAACGCACGTGATTTTTAGATGACCATGACTACAAAATTATATTGGGAAGATTCTCATCTTTCTGAATTTAGTGCTTCAGTTATTGATTGCTTCGAGCAGGATGGTCAAAGCGTCATTGTGCTAGATCAGACAGCTTTTTATCCGCTCGGCGGTGGTCAGCCCTGTGATATGGGGATGATTGACTCTGCACGCGTCAGCGCTGTCAGCAGCAATGATGATGGCATGATTTTTCATCATCTGGATTCTGACATTAAGTTTAAAAAAGGCGAACTCGTAAATTGCAAAATTGATTGGGCGCATCGTTTGGAAATGACGCAGCAGCACACGGGGCAACATATTTTGTCGCAAGCTTTCTTCCAATTTTTCGGCGCCGAAACACGCGGGTTTCGCATCAATCAAAATTATTCTGAGATAGACCTTGCGGTGGAACTACAGCCTGAAGAAATTCCCGCCGCAATTCAGCAGGCCGAAGATTTAGCCAATTCCATCGTTTTTGAGAATCGTGAAATTCTTACATATTTAGTCACGCCTGATGAAGCTGCGAAATTTCCACTCCGCAAAGAAAATTTTATTACGGATTGTGTTCGTGTCGTCGAAATAGCTGATTTTGATTGGTCGGCCTGCGGTGGTACGCACACACAGCGAACTGGCGAAGTTGGTTTGCTTGCCATCAAAAGCTGGGAGCGCGCCAAGAAAATGACCCGTATCCAGTTTGTCGGCGGCAATCGCGCTTTGCAGGACTATCGCGCCGCGAATAACATCGCCCATGCGATTGCTCGTAAATTCAGTGTTGCTCGTGATGATGCGCCGGAGGCTGTTAACCGCCTGTTTGATGAACATAAAATCTTTGCACAACAAATCAAAACTTTGTCTGAAATTACGCTTAAAATTGAAGCGCAGGAATTATTGCAATCCGGTGAAATCGTCAATGGTATAAAAATAATTGCCAGAATTTTTGAGCAA
>JANMKB010000320.1:0-10545 GCA_031371805.1 Blastocatellia bacterium
CGACGGAACATTGCTGGGGCTTTCTTATGCGCGGAATTTTTATGATTCAGATCAACGACCATTGCGCGGAACCTTGCAGCATTACGCCGCGCCAATGCTGATTTTACACGGTCGCACGGATGTCATGGTGCCGGTCGAAGCTGCTCTTGAACATTATCGTTTAGTGCCGCAGAGTGAGTTGCAGCTTTTCGACGCCAATCATTTTATGGTTTATACCGATGGCGAAATACTGGCTCCGTTCATCAGCAATTTTGTTAGCCGCGTAGAGCAGGGAACAGTCATTACCAAAGCGAATGCCGAACCCACACGAGTTACGCAGGCACGGAAAAAATTCAATCCTGCGAATTTACCCCGGCTGGTTGGCGTCACGGCGCTGGCGATGTTGCTGCTGATTGTCGCTGCCACTTTGGTAAGTGAAGACCTGACGACCATCAGTGTTGGCGTGATGGTTGCACAAGCCAAAATAGGTTTTCTTTTCGGTGCGTTTTCGTGTTTCCTCGGAATTTTTGTGGGCGATATTTTGCTTTATCTGGCGGGCCGAGTCTTGGGCCGACCAGCCTTACGACACATTCCGCTGAAATGGTTTTTGGGCCAGGAAGCAGTGGAAAAAAGCTCCGCATGGTTTTCGCGCCAGGGCAGCAAAGTAATTTTCGTCAGCCGCTTTTTACCCGGCGCACGCCTGCCGACGTATTTTGCGGCAGGAATGCTCAATACCAGTTTTTGGTGGTTCACATTTTATTTCGCGCTGGCCTGCCTTGTCTGGACGCCTTTATTGATCGGCCTCTCAGCGTTTTTGGGCGGCGAAGTACTGAAGCGAGAGTATTTTGAGCAACAGCATTTTCTGGTCACGGCGTTAATGGCGGGAATAGTTTTGTTGTTGCTCATCAAATTGCTGAGACAACTGGCGACCTGGCGCGGACGGCGCATGCTGGTAGGCAAATGGCGACGGCTGACGCATTGGGAATTTTGGCCGCCCTACGTTTTTTATCCGCCAGTGCTTTGTTATGTCGCGTGGCTGGCCTTAAAAAATCGCAGCCTGACTTTGTTTACTGCCGCAAATCCGGCCATTCCGAGCAGCGGTTTCATTGGCGAGTCGAAAGCGCAAATTCTGGACGGGTTGGGTAACGCCGAAGGATACGTCGCACGTTATGCGCTGATTCATGCTGCGGACAACCTTGCGGATCGCATGACACAGGCTAAAAATTTCCTGCTTGCACAACAGATTGATTTCCCCGTCGTGCTTAAACCTGATGCAGGGCAACGTGGTTGGGGCGTCCAGGTGATTAGGTCGGAAAACGAAATCGAGCAGTATTTACAGAGCTTTTGTCACGATGTGATTATTCAGGAATACATCACAGGTGCAGAATTCGGGGTGTTTTACTATCGCTACCCCAACGCAGAAAAAGGGACGATATTTTCTATTACCGAAAAGGAATTTCCCGTGCTTACAGGCGATGGGCGGCACTCGGTGGAGCATTTAATTTTGGATGATGAACGCGCTGTTTGCCTGGCGAAATTTTATACGAACAAACAAAGCGAAAAAGCTTTGACGGTGCTGCCCGATGGCGAGCAGTTACAATTAGTCGAGGTCGGCTCTCATTGTCGCGGGGCGATTTTTCTGGATGGTATCCGTTACAGAACTGAGGCTTTGGAAAATACGATTGATCGCATCAGCCAGAGTTATGAGGGGTTTTACTTTGGGCGATTTGATCTTCGCACTTCATCGGTTGAAGCTTTTCAGCAGGGCAAAGACTTTAAAATTATCGAACTGAACGGCGTGACCTCCGAGGCGACACATATCTACGATCCGAAAAATAGTTTGCTTACGGCCTACCGCGTATTATTCAAACAATGGCGGATCGCGTTTGAAATTGGGCGGCAAAATTTGCTGCGCGGTAAGAAAAAAACTTCGTTACTGGAAATCGTTAGAGAATTGATCAGATTTAAAAAATATGCCGCGCAATAAATTTATTCCTTTCACAAACTAAATTTCCCCCATTCTGCCCCGACTCCTTTATAATCCTGCTGTTCGTCCCCGCTATTTTTTACGACTAACTAATGACACTCGACAGGTACTTCAGACTTTCATCATATTCGTTAATCGGCAGCAGCTTTTTGATGCTGGTTGCCACGCGGCAGGTTGATACCCTGGCAGTAGCTCTTTTCAGCATCGTCCTGATCCTCGGCTGGCACATTGATGCGGAGCGTTTGAAATGGCGTATCTCGCCAAAACTGATTGGCTGGATGATGCTGGTTTTCCTGCCCTTTCCGTTCATTGACTGGTTCGTGCTGGGTTCATCGCCCATCGTTTCATTAATCCATTTTATTTTTTTCGCCTCGACCATGAAGCTGATTCAGCAGAAGCGAAATCGTGACTGGTTGTGGTTGTATGTCGTTTCATTTTTTCAAATGCTCCTGGCGGCAGGAATGATGATTGACACGACCTTTTTCATTTTGCTGCTGGTGTTTTTGTTCAGCGCAGTCTCGACGCTGGTGAGTTTTGAGGTGCGACGCGCAAAGTTTGATTTAGAAACGACCAGACAAGATCAGGAAGCCGAGGAGACTGAATACTGGCGCGAAACAGCCAGCACCAGAAATTTGCTGGGCCCACCGCGCTGGCGCAGCCTGGCATATTTTTCAGCGCTTTCTTTATTTAGCATTCTGCTGCTTGCGACGCCGTTATTTTTAGCCATGCCGCGTCTGGCGCTCAGAAATTCCGGCGCTGGCTGGTTGCAGGGGAATGCTTTATCAGGCTTTTCTGATACGGTTCATTTGGGTGATGTGGGGCAACTGAAACTCAATCCACAACTCGTGATGCGTGTGCGCGTCGTGCAACCACCGGATCAATATCGAACGCCGTTGCACTGGCGCGGCGTGACGCTGGATTTTTATGACGGCAGCAACTGGCGCGACTCCAGCAACTTGCGCCGAGGCAATAAAATTGGCGCACGTCCTGTGACCAAACACGGGGCTACTTACTGGGTTGATGAAAGCATTGAGACAACTCACGCCAAAGTTTTGCCTTACGTAACGCAACAAACTTTTTACCTTGAACCGCTGAGTACGGCGACAATTTTTGCCGCTCCCAATCCGATTTGGGTTGAAGGGCTGCCGTCGTTATGGAAAGACACCAGCGATGGATTATGGACGAGCAATCATGCGGTCAATCGCCTGGTTTATCAGGTTGAATCGGATACGCGGCAATTCAATGATAAGCAGTTGCGCGAAGAAAATTCCAGCGAATACGACCCGGAAATCAAAGTGCGTTATACGCAATTGCCAGTAAATTTTGATATGCGGATCAGGGATTTGGCGACAGCGGTGACGAAAGGTGCGGCAACGCAAATTGATGCTATTCGCCGGATTGAAAATCACCTGCGCGGACAATACAAATACTCGCTTGATTTGCAGCGCACGGATGAGGCCGACCCGGTCGCAGATTTTCTTTTCAATGTGCGAGCCGGGCATTGCGAATATTTTGCGACCTCAATGGCGCTGATGCTGCGGACACAGGGGATTCCGGCGCGTATTGTCAATGGCTTTCAGATGGGCGAATACAGCGACGTTTCGGATTTTTATACCGTGCGCCAATCGGACGCGCATTCGTGGGTGGAAGCTTATTTTCCCAGGTATGGCTGGCTCACGTTTGATCCAACCCCTGCCGCCGGGTTAAGTGCTTATGAAAATGGATGGACGGCGACAATGCGACATTACAGCGAGGCCGCCGAAATGTTCTGGCTGGAACACGTGATTGGTTTTGGCGTCAGCGAACAGACAACGATGGCCTATCGGGCGCAACGCTTGATTTCGGATTATCAGGGCGACACCTCAGCCTGGGTGACAAAATGGAAAATGCGCATTGGCGATTGGCTGAAATCGTTTAGTCAGGAGGGCAGCCTCCGGCAAATTAACTGGACGACCCAAGTGCGAGCAATTTTGCTGCATCCGGCAATGCTGGCGCTGTATTTCATCGGCCTTGCAACTGGTGGTTTTGTCTTATGGCGGAAACGCGAAATGTCTTGGCGGCGCAGGTTCAGGCAGGATGCCATTGGTTCCGCCGTAGCCTTTTATCAGGAAATGCTGGACATCTTAACGCGTGTCGGCCAAACCCGTGCACCCGCTCAAACTCCCCTGGAATTTGCGCATATGGTGGCGCAGCCGAATGTGGCAGAAATTACGCAGCTTTACCAGAAGGTACGCTTTGGCGGAAAATCGTTAAGCGAGGTAGAGATCAATCGCATTGAAACTTTGCTCAAAGAATTACGCGAAATCAAAGCTCAGCCCAAATCGCATAAATAATTCAACGCTTTGGTGTACTCCGACATAGCGAAGAGACGTGTGCCTGCCTTTTGCCGCCTGATTTTTTTAGCTCAACCCCGCTAAAAATAAATTTAAGCCCTTTGTAGTGTGGTGTTTACAGTCTGTGAAACAGGACAGAGAACGCTGTGGCACGCAGCTTGTTATATCTATTGGCGTCAAGACCCGAAGTTGAAATACAACTGAGGATCAGGCAACGGATGATAAAAAGGTGGTCTGAGAAGACCCCCCCTACTCTCGGAGGTAAAGAATTATGACTAACAAAATTTCCAAAGCTGCTTTCGCAATCATGTTAATGACTGGTCTTCTGCTTACTTCATTTGCTCCCAGCGCAATGGCGCAGGGAAATTGCCGGACTCGTAACCGTAATACGCGCAATGTGAATTATGATCGGAATCGTGATTACAGTTATGACCAGAACCGTGATTATAATAATCAGCGCAATCGTGATTACGAATATGATCGCAGAAATCAAAATTCCAATTATGATCCCAACTATGATCCCTCTTATAACCGAGACACACGTAACACGCGCGGTTTGAAACGCACCGGCATTGGTGCCGCGATTGGTGCTGCGGGTGGCGGATTAATGGGTGGACGCAAAGGTGTGTTGATTGGTGGACTTGCAGGTGCGGCAGGTGGTTACATTTATCACCGAACCAAAGAAAACAACCGCCGTTACTAAGCTTTAACTTTTACTCGCTACGCGACATTTCAGACTCTCTCAAATACTTTCAGTTTTTCAGGGCGATGAGCAATCATCGCCCGATTTTTTTATCGTAACTCAGCCCTGCGAGCGGTATTAATAATTACTCTCAACAATTCGCCTGCCAGCATTAATCATTTCCTGCAAATCACTTTTGCGATAAATAATAGTGCCTTTGCCAAGTGTATCGGGTGTGATGATTTCGATTGGAATGTCAGGATATTGTTTGCGTAAGGCTTCAACTTTGACCAGATTGGCAGCGCGTAGTTGCGGCGTATTGGCAACGTCTACAGCCAGGATTTGCGCCGGCGCAAAAGGCGGAGTGAACAGCTTATCTACTGGCAATTTGTTTATGACGCCGCCGTCCACCAAACGATATTTGCGCCCTGCAATGACGCAACGTCGTGAAGGGAAAAAGCCCGGAATCGCCGCCGAGCCACGCACTGCTTCTTCGAGTGGAAAGTCTATTTGCAGGTTGTGAAAGAAAATTTCTTCGCGCCGCTTTACGTCATAACAAACCACGCCAAATCGTTCGATGCCGTGATGCAGTTCGCGCCCTGGAATTTCTGCCAGGCGTTGTAAATGCTCAGGGATGATGCCCGCGAGATGCGAATATTTTTTACGAAAGCTTTCCGGTGTGCGCCGCAGCAAAGCCCACGCGAACAAATGCGGCGAAGTCATATTCAGGCCGAAATTAAGCAACTCCGGTAAGCTGAGTCCGACCGCCGCATAAAACGCCGCAATGATTGCGCCCGCGCTTGAGCCAACAATTTCGGAAATATTAAAGCCGTGTTCCGCGAGCGCCTCCAGCACACCAATATGTGCGAACCCACGCACGCCGCCTGCGCCGAGAGCTAAGCTGAGGTTTTTTTTATTGGTCAGTTGCAAGCGAGAAAATTTCCAGATTATTCAACCTGAGACACGTGCCAACACTTTGCTTTTCTGCCGTTTTTCAGTCTTTGCCAAAGCAAAGAGAGAGTTCGCTGCTTGTGCCAATTTATCCACAGAACCAGGCGCAAAATAAATCTCACCGCAGTTCGCACCTGCCCAGGCTTTGAAACCGGAGATGGTGATTTTCACCCCCTCCCGCTCAAATTCCTGTGTGATGGCCTTGCGCCGTACCTTTCCCCCACAAAGAGAGCAAGGCAATTCCATTAGTTGCCTGGTATCGAGTTTCTTAATCTCGTTCGTTTTTTTTCCGTTCTTCATTTTTTGTACCTCGTCGCCAGGGTGTCACCCACCAGGGCTGTGGCCTCTTCTGCAAACTAAGCAAATTCGCAAACAACCGATACCCGCCCTGCACACCCGCAGGCAATTGGCGATAGAACGCGTAGCCCGCATACACCCACGTGCCTTTGCCGTATTCGGCGTACATCATTCCGCCTTTTTGCAGCGGTTGTTCGCGGTCGTGACATTCGAGCAAAGGTTTGTAACGTGTGTCCCATTCGCCCCACCATTTTGAGCCTCGCTCTTCAACCCAGCCATCAAAATCTGTAAGTGAAATTTTATTGGGAAAATTGAAAATCGGATTGCTCGCATCAAGGATCGTGACTTTGGCATCTTCTTCAGAAACTTCTTCGGGATTGCGCCCCATTTTGTACGGATACGGCCCATAAGCCGCTTCGTCAAATTCGGGCGTTTGATATTGCCAGATCACGTTGCCGCCGCGTTCGACGTATTCGAGCAGGCGTTTGTTGTACGCCCTCAAATCTTCACGCACTGCCGAAGCGCGGATGCCAATAATTACCGCATCAAATTGATCCAGATTTCCTGTCGCCAATTCGTTTGCGCCGAGCATTGAAACTTTGACGCCGATTTGCGCGAGCGCTTCAGGAACTTTGTCACCCACGCCCATCACGTAGCCGATGTGCAAATTTGGCGCGACCTGCACGTCTACACCACGAAGAGTCATCGTCGCGTCGCGGTATAAATGACGCGGCTCCAAATCCCGATGCGCGAGCACTTCGTAGCCTTCGGTGTATTCTTTGCCGTTGTATTCAGTGACCGCTTGAATCTTGTAATCCTGATTCGCCGCAATTTTCGGGATGGAAACAGTAAAAGAAAAATTACTCTTCTCGCCTTCGCGTACGAAGCTAAAATTTTGTTCCGCCGGAGTCACATTCCAACCGTCGGGCACACGCAATTTCACTTTGCCATCAGCCTTGCTTTTGGCGTTGCTGGACACGCTGACGTTGATAATTGTTTCGGATTTTGCAGCGTTGAGCGCGACGATTCCTACGTGGGGAGTTAGTTGGATGTTGATGGCGGGAGCGATGGTGAGCAAGCGACGTTGCTCACCAAAAGGACGGGCGATAAAGGAGGTTTGGATGTGTTGCCATATGCGAAAATTGCCACTCGCAATTTCATAAAAGTATATCGCCGTTGCATCAGGGTCTACAGTGGGGAATAGAAGGCGATCTTCTTCTATTTGATAGTAATGGTCACGCACTTCTGAATCACGGTGCCAGTGTGGTTTTGAATAATCAATTTTCTTACCTAATTGCACTTCAAATTTATTTTCAATTTTATTGTTGCTCGCCAGTACTGTACTAAGTTGGAATCCTGTTTGAGATTCCCCTGTGACCCCTTTCACACTAAGCAAGGCATTCTTAACCACAATGCTAACAGGAGAGTGATTAGTGATTGTACTTATACACGAAAACTTTTGACCGGGAATGGCCACCGAAAAAGTCTCACGCGGTTGCATAAACCCCACTGGATTGGAAGTTGGCTTATCCGACTCAACTAATGTTTCTATCGAAAGCCCTAATATTTTGTTCATCGCCTCATTGAATTCAACCTCTTTATTCTCAAGAATCCACAACCAGTCTGCCCTGATCAAAGAACCATTTACTTTTTGAATAGCCTTGCGAATATTGCGCATTCCCGAAGCCAGTTCTTCGGCAATCATCCACGGCTCGCGCGCGTTGAATTTGCTGATTGCCATTTCTACCGCGTTTGAGGCTTCGCTTAATTCGGGCAGCAAATAGGATTTATTATGATGAAGCTTTGCCACGCCGGTCAGCGTCGTGTCAATCCCGCCAAAAATACTCGTTTCATTTTCGATTTTCGGAATCGCACTTTCGACTAATTGCAGCGTAGAGAAAAAATCTCCGGCGGGAATTTTTGGTTGTCCCATCGCTTGTGAACGGTGCATGCCGTAGCCTTCGCTGCCGATTTGCCGATAAGATTTGCCGAGCAGCGGGTCGTATTCGCCTGTATTAATTTTCAACGTCGAAGGCTCGTTGCCGCGTGTGCTGAGATACAATTTTTTGACCTGCCACGCTGCGCCTTCTTCAGGAAAAATTTTCGGATCGGCAGCGGCTTTGAAAGCTTCGAGGCTCAACATTCCCGCCGCCTGATGATTGCCGTGTCCGTCACGGGCTTTGCCGTGAAATCTGGAAATAATAATGTCGGGGCGATAATGTCGTACCGCTCGCACCATATCGCGCAGCACATTTTCCTTGCCCCAGTGTTCCAGCGTTTCGTCGAGGCGTTTTGAAAATCCAAAATCCGCCATCCGCGTGAACATCAAATCTGCGCCGTAATAACGACATGCCGCGAGAAATTCTTCGGTGCGCAAAACTCCCAACGCGTCATATTGTTCGGAGCCAATTAAGTTCGCTCCGCCTTCACCGCGTGTAAGTGAAAGGATGCCTGTGCGTGCGCCTTCATGTCGCGCTACCCACGTGACCAGCCCTGCATCTTCGTCATCGGGATGAGCCTGAGTAAACATCACTGTCGCCGTTGTCCGCAATTTTAGCAATGCCTGCCACGCGGCTGCCGAGCCATTGTTGTAAGGAATTTCCTGTACCTGCGCTTGAGTATGACGTGCCAGGCTGACCGCAATAAGGCAGCACGAAAGTAGTAAGCGGCTGATTTTTTTCATTACTCTTCCTCTTAAAAGTCACCGCAAACTAAAAAAATTACGGCACAATTTTATTACTCAGGCCACACGCCATCTTTCATTTCACGCAAGCTCAATTTGCGCGGGTCAACGACTACGTGTTTCACTTTTTTGCGGTTCCAGGTGTAGGTGATGTGAACCATTCCATCGCGCGTTTGCATCACGGCAGGATATGAATATTCTGCCGAAGCGGGGCCACGTTCCAGCGTTAAGGCCGCCAGCCAGGTTTTACCATCTGTGCTGAGCGCAACATTCAACGGCGCACGGTCGCCCCATTTGCCGGGTTTTGTGATCACGTGATTGTAAACCAGCAAATGACGACCATCTTTCAATGTCACGCCATCAATCCCGGAATTTGGATTCGGCAAGGTTGTCGCGCTTAACTTGCCCCACGTTCTGCCATTGTCATCAGACCACGACTCAACTATTTTCCCCTGCCGGCTGCGAAACAAGGCTTGCAACCTGCCGCCAGGGTGAAAAAATACTGTCGGCTGAATGACGCCAAATTCTTTGCCGTCATTGATCGCGTCTGTCCGCTGCCAGGTTTTTCCCCAATCCGCAGTGCGCTCGAAATGGACGCGCCAGCCTTTGTCTTCGCTGCTTGATGGACATAATAAATCGCCGTTGCTTAATTCGACCGGTTTGTTTTTGATCGGCCCTGCAATTCCATCAGGCAATCGCTCCGGCTTGCTCCAGGTTTTGCCGCCATCAGCGGAGCGCATCAGCATTCCCCACCACGTGTCAGGGCTGGGGCCGACTTTGTAAAAGAGTAACAACGCACCCGACTTCGGTTGATACAACACCGGGTTCCACGTTGGATAACGCTTCGAGGGAGATTCGACACCGTTGGCGACTTCGACCGGAGTCGTCCATTTCCCTTTTTCCAGGCGCGCAACCCAGATGCCGACATCAGGATTTTTTTCTTTCGTGCCGCCAAACCACGCGGCTACCAGGCCGCCCTTTGCTTCGGCAAGCGTAGACGCATGACATTCTGGAAACGGAGCCGTTTCGTAAATGAATTCGGACTTGATAACGCCGGATTGTGCGCAGACAGTTAAGTGCAAAGCCGCAACAGAAATGAGCAGAAAAAAGCTTTTTAAGATTTGCATGAGATCGGGATGCTCCTGGTTGATTTACTGAAGCAGCATTCTATCCACTATGACTTGATGCAGCAAATAAAGCAGCAATGGGCGAAAGATATAGTATTTTTTCCACGAAGGCACATAAAGGAGCACGAAGAAGAGCGAAACGGCGGGCGCAATCGCGCAAGCCTGTTTGATTCAGCATTGATCAGCTTTTCATCTGTCAGCACAGACGTTACTATAACGGCTTTGGTTCTAATTTCTGGAAAGCATTGATCAATTATGTCAACTATTCGTGTTCGTTTCGCGCCCTCTCCTACTGGTTATCTACACGTTGGTGGAGCGCGTACTGCTTTATTCAACTGGCTCTACGCCCGCAAAAATAATGGCGTCTTCGTGCTGCGTATCGAAGACACTGACACGCTTCGCAACAACGAAGCGATGGTACAGGGAATTATTGAAGGGATGAACTGGCTTGGTCTGAATTATGACGAAGGCCCGTTTTTTCAATCTGACAATTACGCCAAACATCG
>JANMKB010000334.1:0-5578 GCA_031371805.1 Blastocatellia bacterium
CCAGTGATGCGAGGCACGTCGGCGCTGAGTGCGACTAGCACCCCCGTCGTTGGGGGGGATGATACGCCAGCGATGCGTTTGGTGCAGTAGCACAGGCAAACCGGGAGGAAAGAAACCTGGCTTTCCTCCTGGTAGATTGCCTAAGACGATGGATTTATCAGACTACAAAGATCGCAATCAGCAAGTACTGATTCTGATTTATGAGTCGGTACAAGGTGATAGCTTATGACGAATAAAACATCAAACAGATTTGCTGGGACAACAAGCCAGTGCCGTGTAAAGAGTCAGGAAGTAAGTGGGACTCTGGCAGCAGGCCTCGGACTTCAGATCGAGGTGCGCCAATTAGTCCAGGGTGAAGAGTCCTTGGCGCTTGAGTATCTGAACCTGTGCCCCCTGGAGAATCTGACGTTGATTGGGTTCATTCGGGATCACGGACTGGAAAGCGAACGCAATCGCGGCAGTTTCTATGGGTATTTCAGTGATGGCAGGCTTAGCAGTGTCGCCCTAATCGGTCATCACACGCTGCTGAGTTGTGATGCCAATGCGGCTCAATATTTTGGGCAAATCGCACAACACACACATCGGCTGGAAGTCGTTAATTTAATGGGTTCCGGCGCAGCGGTCGCGGCATTTCGTCAGGTCTTCAATGAAACGACCACGGGGCGGCCGGTGCTGGCCGAAGAAAAAGAAGCCCTTTGCGTGGCCCGGCAAATCAACGGCGATTGTTCAGCGGTAGCAGGCTTGCGGCAGGTGCAAGCGGAAGAACTGGACGAAGTGTCCGAGCTGCACGCGCGGACATATCTGGAATGGAATGGCGTAGATCCGTCGGCCAAAGACCCGGCAGGGTTTCGGCAACGGATGCGCTCGCGGATTGAAAAAGGGCGCATCTGGATTGTGCGGGATGCGCAAGGTGTGGCCTTCAAAACGGACATCGTGAGCGAAAGCTTGGAGGCCGTCTATCTGGAAGGTATCTGGATCCGGGCAGATTTACGAAAAGCTGGCTTTGGTAGTTCTGCGCTTAAAAAGCTGTGTGAAAGGTTGCTGCAACAGTATCCAGCGATTTGCCTATATGCCAATGCCAATGACAAACGCACCATTTCTTTTTATCAGAAAGTGGGCTTTAAGGTGTTGTGCGTCTCGCATCTGGTTCGATATCAGCCGACGGGTCATTGATTCAATTGAACATTCTATAGTGCTGAAATTGCACGCGAAATCCAAAAAGTGGAAGCGTTATTATCAAATTATCATACCTTCGAGAAAGGTTATGTCTATATCTGAGTATGGATAGGGTTGTTTGCCAGAGTATCCTTTAGCTTAATGGTGTATTAATGCCGGTCCATACGATTGAGAACAAAATTAGAAATTACAAACTGGCGCTGATTACGCTTGGCGCAGTCAGCATTATCAGTTCATCGGAGCATCTGCTTCGGATACCATTTGATTCACACTGGGTATGGATTGGTGTCTTTATTGTAATCGTCAGTCAGATTGCAGCGGCACGCATTCCCAACGCCAAAAATGCAGTCACTATTTCTGATACTTTCATTTTTCTGACGGTCTTGCTCTTTGGTACCTACCCCGGAGTTATGGTAGCGGCTGCGGCCTCAATCAGTGATTCAGCGCGGTACGCCAAACGCTGGATCACGGTGGCCACCAATGTCGCAGTGATTTGCTTTTCACTGTTTTTGGCCTGCCTGCTGGTTAATCTAATTTTTGGCGATTTGCGTTTGCTGGCGCATCGGCGCGAGACGTTTTTCCTCTATATTACCGGGTTACTGTTTTTTGCGGTTGCGCAGGGATTCATTAATACTCTTTTACTGACCCCGGTGATCACAATTAAGTCAGGTCAGCCGCTCCTCCGTACTTGGTATGATAACTATGCCTGGGTGCTGGTGACACCTATCTCAGGGGTGGTCATGGCAGGTGTGGCGAATGCCCTGATTTATCATTTCGGATTTTGGGCTATCACTTTGACTATTCCGCTGATGATAGCCAGTTACCTGACCATGTGGCCTTATTTGAAAAATATTGAAGCGACGGAGCGACATTTAGCTGAATTGCAGGAAAGCGAATCACGGTTCCGCAGTGCGTTCGATTATTCTGCCGTCGGAATGGCGCTGGTTGATCCACAAGGACGGTGGCTCCAAGTCAATCAAGCATTAAGTCAGATCGTTGGTTATGAGGGCGAGGAATTGGTAGGAAAATCTTTTCATTCACTTGTGCATACGAATGAACTAGGAGTAGCTTTGATGCAGATCCATCAATTGCTCGAAGGCCACATTCCTTCCTTTCAGTTAGAGCAACAGTGGCTTCATAAACTGGGTCATGCAATCTGGGTAATTTGGAATGTTTCGCTCGTGCGTGATATGGCTACTAAGGAGCATCGTCTGATCTTCCAGTTGCAGGATATAACTGACCGTAAGCGGGCCGAGGCACAGTTGTTACACGATGCGTTTCATGATGGATTGACAGGTTTGCCTAATCGCGCACTTTTTTTGGATCACGTGAAACTAGAGATGGAACGCCGGAAACGGAATCCCAACCGTCAATTGGCCATTCTCTTTCTGGATTTAGACCGCTTCAAGATCGTTAATGACAGCCTGGGGCATGTGGTTGGTGATCAGTTACTGCAAGCGATTTCAGGCCGTCTCAAAAACTGTTTGCGCCCCGGTGATACAATTGCCCGTTTGGGCGGAGATGAGTTCACTATTCTGCTCGAAGACATTCAGTATCAAAGAGAATCAATTGAAGTGGCGAACCGCATTCAGCAAGCGCTGGAGGAACCGTATAGCCTGAATGGAAACGATGTCTACGTCAACGTCAGTATTGGTATTGCCGAAAGTTCTTTAGAGTACGAATACCCAGAGGACATGGTGCGCGATGCCGATACTGCCATGTATCGTGCCAAATCGCGCGGCACAAAATCCTTTGAACTTTTTGACCAAACCATGCATTTACAGATGGTCAATCGTTTACAGCTAGAGAGCGATCTGCGGCGCGCCATTGAACGACAAGAATTCTTTCTCTGCTATCAGCCTATTGTCGAGTTGGAAACAGGGCGGCTGGCAGGATTTGAAGCACTGATTAGATGGAAACATCCCGAACGAGGATTGGTTTCGCCTGCGCAGTTTATTCCGCTGGCTGAAGAAACCGGACTGATCGTACAAATCGGACACTGGGTTTTGCATGAGGCCTGTCGCCAGATGCGTGAATGGCACAAGGTTTACCCACCCAGTTTCCCTCTGCAAATGAGCGTAAATCTTTCGAGTAAGCAGTTTGCTCAACCAAACCTCATCGCCCAAATCATCGGCATCTTAGATGAAACAAAGCTTGCGCCACAGTTTTTAAAACTCGAGCTAACAGAAAGTGCTGTCATGGACAATGTTGAAGCCGCCATTAAGCAACTAATGGACATTCGCGCCCTGGGCATAGAATTGAGTATTGATGATTTTGGCACAGGTTATTCATCACTCAGTTATCTGCATCGGTTCCCACTCAATACGTTGAAAATTGATCGCTCCTTCGTGATGAGCATGAACGAGAAAGAGAATATAGAGATCGTCCGTACCATTATTGCGTTGGCTGGAAGTTTAGGAATGGTAGTGATTGCGGAAGGCGTTGAAACGTTTGAGCAACTGCGTCAGTTACGGAACCTCGGTTGTGATTATGGACAAGGGTATTATTTCTCTAAACCTGTTGAGCAAGAGGCTGCCGAATTATTTCTTAAAAATGGTGAGCGCTTGAAATTACTTTTCACTACGCTTTTAAAAGACGAAAGCCAAATGTCAAATGCCGCTTGTAAAACTGCTGCACTAATGTAGTTCCATCCATATATTCTCACCTCAAAATTCCGAACGGTTTTTTTATCATCATCACCCCGCTTGACAGTCCGACGATTCCCTCACCAGCAACAACAGTTATTAGAATAAGCTGCAACGACTAGGCAAGTATCGTTACGTCTGGTAATTTATTTCCGGCTGATCTGGATTGGCACGTGAAGGGGGTCATTGTCAGCGGCTTCGACCCGCGTGGACATTGGGCGAATCCGCCGCGACCGGTTGAGGACTAGATGAAAACGAAAGCAGAAATTGTGAGCAACTGGCTGCCGCGTTATACGGGCAGAAAGCTGGAAGATTTTGATCCCTACATTCTCCTGACGAATTTTGATAACTACGTCACAATGTTTGCGGACTTGCACAGCGTCGAAATTGTTGGCGCAGATCGCCCCATGCGCAGCGCGTCCGCCAACGGCATCACGATTATCAATTTTGGAATGGGCAGTCCGAACGCCGCGACGATTATGGATTTGCTGGTGGCGATTGAGGCGAAGGCAGTTTTGTTTTTAGGCAAATGTGGCGGGCTGAAGAAAAAGAATCATCTCGGCGATTTGATTTTGCCAATCGCTGCAATTCGCGGTGAAGGCACATCCAATGATTATTTCCCACCCGAAGTCCCCGCGCTGCCTTCCTTTGCCTTGCAAAAAGCGATTTCCACGACGATCCGCGAATATCAGCAGGATTATTGGACAGGCACTGTGTACACGACAAATCGGCGCGTGTGGGAATGGGATGACGAATTTAAAGAGTACCTGCGCGAAATTCGTGTGATGGCGATTGATATGGAAACGGCGACGATTTTTATTACCGCTTTCAAAAACGAAATTCCGGTCGGCGCGTTGTTACTCGTTTCTGATCAACCGATGGTTCCTGAAGGTGTAAAAACAGAACTGAGCGATACTTCGGTGACGCAGGGCTTCGTAGATTTACATTTGAAAATTGGGATTGATTCCCTCGAACAACTTATTCACGATAAACAAACGGTCAAACATTTGAGATTTTAGTCATGAAGAAAACCTGGGTTTTACTGTCTTTAATTGTTATTGGAAGTGTCTTCGCGCTCACAAAACTTGCGTTTATTTCAGGCGCTGCGGTGAAGGACAAGCGCGAAGTTAAATTTCAAAAATTCACCCTCGACAAAGAATTTCGCTCCGAGGGTGTAGCCGTTGGCGATATAAATCACGATGGCAAAATGGATGTGATGGCGGGAAATTTCTGGTACGAAGCGCCCGATTGGAAGCCGCATGAAATCGCTCCGGCACAGCCCTTCGATGCGGCAAAAGGCTACAGCAATTCCTTCGTAAATTTTGCGTGGGATGTGAATAACGATGGCTGGATTGATCAAATTTTGATTGATACTCCGGGAATTCCGGCGGTGCTGTGGCGTGAAAACCCTGGTGGAAAAGACAGTGTGTGGGCGACGCACAAAATCGCTGCGAATGCCTGTAACGAAAGCCCGGCATTGGGCGAGCTGATGCTTGCACCTGGCGCAAACGATCTGGGCAGCGGCGGCTTACACGGCATTTTTCAAAAGTTGAAAAAACGAGATTTTCGCCAAACGGCGAATACTAAACCCGTGCTGATTTTTGCTGTGGACGATGCGCAAATGAACTGGTTTGAGCCTGTGAATGGTGAATTTATCAAACATCCGATCAGCATCAAATCTTCCAAAGAGACAGCGAAAGCTGATGGCGTATTTCGTTACTCGCATGGGCTTGGCGTCGGCGACATCAACGGCGATG
>JANMKB010000337.1:0-7230 GCA_031371805.1 Blastocatellia bacterium
CTAGTCGATCGCCCGCAGGGTGCGGGCCGCCGACTTCCCAAACCCGTTAGTCGTGGTGGAATTGCTTTCGCCCAGTACTGAAAAAGATGATCTTGGCAAGAGGTTGCGCGATGTCACAAAACCGCCCACGAAATGGGAAGTTTATGAACAATACCTGCGTATCCCCTATTATGTAGTTTTCAGCCGCTACACCAATGATCTGCGAATTTTTACCTTATCTGGTGCTCGTTATGAGGAAGTCAAGGAACATAGTGGACGTTTGTGGATTGAAAGTATTGGGCTAGGACTTGGCGTTTGGCAGGGAGCTTATCTGAATCATGATCGCCTGTGGTTGCGCTGGTACGACCGAGACGGAAACTGGATTCCAACAGTGGATGAGCGAGCAGTACAACAGGAACAACGTGCTGAGCAGGAAGCGCAACGTGCTGATGCTGAATTTCAGGCGAAAGAAATTGCCCAACAAAGAGCGCAGCAATTGGAAGCTAAGCTGCGAGAATTAGGTATTGATCCAGATCAACTGTGATCCCTGGGAGCGCAGGCGTCCCGCCTGCGTGAGGTGCGTGCAACTGCGCTCGAACACTTTGCGGAGGGGAGCGCTTACGAGAAAGTCTTCCCTCCGCAAGGAAGTTTGCGTTGCTGCGCTCGCAAACTCGCAGGCAGGATGCCTGCGTACCCAGGGTTGCGGCGCTCGCAAACAGCAGGCGAGTTGCCTGCGCTCCCAGGTCAGCGTTCCCAGGTTTGCTCCTGAGATTTTTTTTGATTTAAAATATGAAAAATGTCTTCTCACGTCTGTCCCTGCTCCTCCTTCCATTATTTTTTTGTCTTCCAATTTTTGCGCAAACCAACAACGCCGTCACGTCCGGTGAATTCATTATTGAGCCGTCCACACTGCTCAATCTTGGCTTTGAATGGAAGACCAGCGGGGATGATAATCGTAACGCTTCGGTAACTGTTCAGTATCGCAAAACAGGCGCGACACAGTGGCATGGTGCGCAGCCGCTGCTTCGTCTTGGCGATGAAAAAGTCGGACGCGCACGAAATTTTTTGGAGTACTGGACGCCGCGCATGTTTGCGGGAAGCATTCTTGATCTCGAAGAAAAAACTTCTTACGAGTGCCGTTTCACGATGACTGACCCTGACGGCGTGAGCGGAAAATCTTCGCAGCAGGTCACAGTAAAAACACGCGAAACTCCAAAGGCGTATACAGGCGGACGCACGCTGCATGTTTATCCGCCTGATTACGAAGGGCCAAAATTAGAACCCTCTTTCAAAGGCTTGAAAGAAGCGTACTACGGCCCTGGCACGGGCGATTGGGCACCTGTCCATGAACGTCCCGTGCAACCTGGCGACGTGATTCTGGTACACGCCGGATTGTATAAAGCAGATCGTTTGAATTACGTCACGACTTACGGTGTTCCCTACGACGGCACGTATGTTTTCACGAATAAAGGCACGGCGGAAAAACCAATTGTCATTCGTGGCGCAGGCGATGGCGAAGCGATTTTTGATGGCGCGGGCAATTATCGGCTCTTCGATGTGATGGGCGCGGATTACAATTACTTTGAAAATCTCACGATTCGCAATACGGATATAGCCTTTTATGCAGGTCTGAAAGAGCTGGTTGGATGCAGCGGCTTAGTCGTGCGAAATTGCACCATTGAAGACGTTGGTGTCGCTATTTTCAACGAATACGAAGGCTCGAAGAATTTCTATTTTGCTGATAACCACATCACAGGACGCGATGACCGCAACCGTTTGATTGGCTGGTCGAACTTTGGCAAGTACAAAGCGGCGGAATTAAAATCGTTCATTGGTATCAAAGTCTATGGTCAGGGACATGTGATTTGTCATAACTACCTCGCCTATTTTCACGATGGGATTTGTGTTAGTACTTATGGGACTCCGCCGCAGGACGCTACAAAACAGGGCGTAGCGATTGATATTTATAACAACGATATTTTCATGATGACGGATGATGTCATTGAATCCGACGGCGGAGTTCACAACATTCGTGTGATGCGAAATCGCGGCTTCAATGCGGCGCAACACGGCATTAGCGCACAGCCGATGTTTGGTGGACCTGCGTATTTTTACCGCAATGTGATTTATAGCATCCCGATGGGCGGAGCCTTGAAAACAGGTAATGGCAGTCCCGCCGGAGTGCTGATTTATCACAACACGTTCATCACGGAAAACAGCAATGCCAGTGGTTATTCAAACTGGCATTATCGAAATAATTTAATTCTTGGCACCAATCATCCCGAAAGACCGGTGTTTAGTAATTTGAGTTTTACTTCGTATACGACACTTGATTACAACGGCTATCGTGCGAATCCGGGCGATAAGCCGCAATTCGTCTGGACGGCTCCGGCGAATGGAAAGCTGCGGGATTATGAATTAACGGCGAAGACTGCACAGAAATTCAAAACACTTGAAGAATTTCAAAAAGCGACAGGATTAGAAGCGCACGGCATCAATGTTGATTATGATATTTTCAAAAATGTGAGACCGCCTGACGCTTTGCAACCGCATAAAGTTTATGAAATCAGCGATTTGGATTTTAGCTTGAAGCCGAGCAGTGTCGCAGTTGATGCAGGCATAAAATTGCCAAATTTGAATGATAATTTCACCGGGAAAGCTCCCGATCTTGGTGCGTTGGAAGTTGGGCGTCCGACACCGATTTATGGACCCCGAAAGTAGCATAAACTTTTAGTTTGTGCTGTGTGTTGAGCTACAGATTTTGATGAAAACTGTAGATTTTCTCAGGTAATTCGCAGAAAAGCTAACAGCACAAACTAAAAGTTTATGCTACGATTGATCACAATCTTCAAGTTTCAAATCAGCCTTTTGTGCCTGGGTCTTTTTCTTTTTTGGCTACCCCAACCAGTCCCACAAAAATCCCCAAATGACTCTGGCGCAAAGCTTTTTCAAGCTCATTGCGCCGCGTGTCACGGGCAAAAAGGCGAAGGTGGTACCGGCCCAACGCTGGCGACTCCGAAATTAATTCGTGCCGACTCTGAAGCGTCGCTCTTCAAAATTATCAGAGAAGGAATTGCCGGAACTGAAATGCCGGGTACGCGTGTGGAGGCGGAGCAGCTTAAAAATTTAGCCGCGTATGTGCGCAGCCTCGGTCAGCTTCAAAGTGAAAAAAATATTGGTGATGCCGAGCGCGGCAAGAAACTATATTTCTCAAAAGGCGAATGCGCTTCGTGCCACGCGATCAATGGCGAGGGAAGCGCGTACGCGCCAGACCTCAGTGAAATCGGACTGCGGCGCGGTAGACAGCATTTGATGACTTCATTGTTGGCACCGCAAGCTGATGTCCCGAAAAGCTATTTACAGCTTCGTGCGGGGACTGCGATTACGGATAATTTTTTATTAGTTCGTGTTGTTACGAAAGATGGAAAAAAGATTTCAGGCGTCCGCGTGAATGAAGATACATTCACGATTCACCTGCGCGAAATTTCCGGGCGCGTCCATTCATTTTTCAAATCAGAGCTGTTAGAGCTGCATAAAGATTGGGGAAAATCTTCGATGCCAGACTATCGGAAAATATTAGAACATGATGAATTGATTGATGTCGTGGCTTATTTGGTTTCGTTGCGGGGTGAAAAATGAGACAGCATTTTTCTCACGCAAAGGCGCAAAGACGCATAGGATTTTACAGTTGTTTAGTGGTGATTATTTTTACTGTTACAAATTTTGCGCAGGTTTCTTATGAACGAATTCGTAGCTCTGAATTAGAGCCGCAGAACTGGCTCACGTATTCAGGAAGTTTCCAGTCCCATCGGTTTTCTTCACTCACGCAAATCAACAAAACAAACGTCGCGCAGCTCAAACCATTTTGGGTTTACCAAATGCGCGATCCGGGCAAAGTCGAAACGACTCCGCTGGTCGTGGATGGACTTTTGTATATTTCTGAAAAGCCTCACGTCGTGACGGCGCTCGATGGTCGCACGGGCAGGCCGCTTTGGACGTATCGTCGTACTACACCTGCTGATGTAAAAGGATGTTGCGGAACTCCCAATCGTGGCTTGGCAATACTCGACGAGACGCTATATTTATGCACCTTTGATGCGCATCTGGTCGCGCTGGACATTCATTCCGGCAAACTGAAATGGGACGTTGTGGTAGCCGATTACAAAGCGGGCTATACGATGACAGGTGCGCCGCTTGCTATCAAAGATAAAATTATTGTCGGCATCGCGGGCGGCGAGTTAGGCATTCGCGGATTTCTTGATGCTTACGATCCGAAGACGGGAAAGCGAATTTGGAAGTTCTGGACTGTGCCTGAGCCTGGAGAAAAAGGGAGCGAAACGTGGTCAGGCGATAGCTGGAAAACTGGTGGCGCTCCGACGTGGGTCACAGGTTCTTACGATCCAGCCTTGAATTTGATTTATTGGGGAACTGGCAATCCTGCTCCTGATTGGAATGGCGATAGTCGCGTCGGAGACAATTTATTTTCTGATAGCTTACTCGCGCTTGATGCTGACACCGGAAAATTGAAGTGGTATTTTCAATTTACCCCACACGATCTTTACGATTGGGATGCGAATCAAGTGCCTGTCATTATTGATGGAAACATCAATGGACGAAATCGAAAATTAATTGTTACCGCGAATCGCAATGCTTTTTACTATGTGCTGGATCGTGTGACGGGAGAATTTTTGCGCGGCGTACCGTACATCAAACAAACTTGGGGGAAAGGGTTGGATGACAAGGGGCGACCAATAAAATTGCCAAACACCGAACCTTCAGTTGAAGGGACTCTGTTGTATCCAGGCTTGGGCGGCGCAACGAATTGGAATAGCCCGTCGTATAGCCCGCAAACAAAATTATTTTATGTGCTGGCGCGAGAAAACCATCCGCAATATTTTTTCAAAACAGACACTATTTACCACGCCGGAGAATTTTTTGAAGGCGGCGGCGGACGCGACATTCCCGGCATTGAGCCTTATGGCGTAGTCAAAGCTCTTGACGCTTTGACCGG
This sequence comes from Blastocatellia bacterium, assembly GCA_031371805.1. Lineage (GTDB taxonomy): Bacteria > Acidobacteriota > Blastocatellia > RBC074 > RBC074 > JAFDVL01. Next base: position 4,991 of record JANMKB010000337.1, read on the forward strand.
GCAACAAAAATGGGAATTCAAATTGCAATTGCCGGTCATGGCGGGCGTAATGGCTACGGCGGGAGGATTAGTTTTTGGCGGCAGCAGCGAAGGTTATTTTTATGCGCTGGATGCGTTGACAGGCAAGCCGCTTTGGAATTTCATGGCAGGCGCACAGATCGTGACGAATCCGATTAGTTATTCAATTCGCGGCAAACAATATGTGGCGATTTCTTCGGGAAATGGCTTGTTTGTCTTTGGGCTTTAAAGGCAGAAACACGCATGCAGTAAGTGTGATTCGCGCCCTTACTACGTGCGGGCTTCCGCATTTTCAAGAGGGAAATCTAATGATCGAAGATACATTTTCACGTCGCAATTTTTTGGCGGGATTGGCCACTACCGGAGCAATCGCTTCGACGGCTGAAGCTTTGCCATTCAATGAATCAAGACCTACTAACGGAACAATCAAAATTGTTTGTTCAGAAAAATTGACGCTGGCTGAAACGGAACAGATTCGTGCGGCTGGCAAAAATATTGAGCTTCACGTTATTACTGATCGCGCCGAATTTAGACGGCAGGTCGTTGATGCTGAAGTTATTCTCGGTGGCATTGATGGCGATCTTTTAAGTTCGGCCAAAAAACTAAAATGGATTCAAGGCTGGGGCGCGGGAGTTGAATGGCTCTATCCTGAAATGATTGAGCATCCGTCAGTCATGACGAACATGCAACGCATCTTTTCGCCGGTAATTGCTGAATCGGCGATTGGGTTATTGCTGAGCCTGACACGCGGTTTGACGCAGGATTCAATTCCGAATTTCAAGGAACGAAAATATAAAAATGCAACGGTTCCGCTGGATGATCTGTACCACAAAACAATTGGCATTGTTGGCATGGGTGGTATCGGCTCTGACACTGCAAGACGCCTGCATTACGGCTTTAGTATGCGTGTGCTGGCGACCGATGCCAAGCCAATTCCCAAATCGGAATTTGTCGCTGAGTTGCATGATCCAGACTGGCTAATGGAAATGGTTCCGCAGGTAGATGTCTTGATGAGCGCGGCCCCACTGACCAAAATTACGCGGCAAATGTTCAATGACGCGGTCTTCAATAAAATGAAACCGACCGCCTATTTCCTCAACGTTTCGCGTGGTGGATTAGTGGATAACGAGGCGTTGGTCAGAGCCTTAAAAGAAAAGAAAATTCGTGGCGCGGGATTGGATGTGACTACGCCAGAACCGTTGCCGCCCGAGCATCCGTTTTGGGATTGCCCGAATCTGGTGGTGACGCCACACAATTCCGGCTATGCGCCAAGCCGACAAATCAGGCTGATGGCGGTGGTCACAGAAAATGTGCGCCGCTATTCCAACGGGCTACCATTGCTCAATGTAGTTGATAAGGCACGAGGATATTGAGGCCGGGCTACTCCGATTCTTTGCGCGACATTAGCAGGCTGAATTTAAGGCCGATCAGAAATCCAAGCGCCCAACCGACAATGGCGGTAGCTTGTGGATAATTTCTGCCCGCAACCTGATAGCCGATGACGAAAAAAAGAGCTAAAGCGAGGCCTTTGACGGCGGTGAGAAGTGAGGAACTATTCAATTTCATTGCGTACAACTTTTCCTGGGGGTAATAATAAATCCCCGGGGCAATGAGGAGTCCCACTTTATAGACAAACGCACGACCGTTGGCAAGAAAATAATTTTGGCTCATCTCGGCGCTGATTTTTGCTGTGCTGGTTAAGCTTATGTTGGGACGTTACCATCGTGAGAAACATTACGCAGTGGTTGCGGCGCGTCCCAACGCGCGGTCAACCGCGAGACAGTTGGCAATAAAATAATCCCTACGACGGCAGCTAACGATTTAAACGGAAACAATAAGGTGTTTCCGTCGTACCAGCTTTTTGGCTCGCCCGACAAAAATGCGGCGAAGATTTCCGGGTAAGGGATAAAGGGAGGTAAATTGAATAATGGCTCTCCACCGCCTAACCGCAAAAACAAAGAAACACAAAATGCCGTGATGGAGCCAATTCGATTCACTTTTTTGTCGAAGAGCGCAAACAATAATTGCGGAAAAAGCAGCACAAAAATCAGGTCGCTGGTGAAGAACCACAGTGCCTGAACACTCTGGACTTTGAAGGCCATCACAGTCGCGGCGGCTCCGAGCAGGACAATCGAAATTCGCAGCAGCCGCTTCATCTGTGTGACGGTCAAATCCGGTTTCAGCAAACGATGACAGCAATTCCAGGCAAACATTGATCCGGC
>JANMKB010000373.1:0-1913 GCA_031371805.1 Blastocatellia bacterium
TGCTTATGTGCAATTCCGGGTCTGTGTTTCCAGCGGTTGGGCGAGGTTTTCAGCTGGAGCCGAATTTGGCACTCTCTGAATTATGCCCACCTTCATTTAAGTCTGGCTGGCGAGGTACATTTTTCGATGGTTTCTGACCATGCGCAAAAATTGCCAGAGCGTGGGCGTCGTGTACGAAGTTCCTTTTATTTGTGGGCTGGACTGGCTTTGGTACATTTCATAATTTGCGCAGACATCCGCCAAAGCGACGGGAATTTTTTGCCACGCGGTCTTGAGGTTTTCTTCTACGGTGGCGCGCATCGTGGGATAAAAATGGATGGGGTAGCTTTGTTGCAAAAGAATTTTTCCCGTATCAATGTGCGCGTCAATTTGATGAATCGTGAAACCGGTTTCGGTTACATTTTCGTACAAAGGCCAGATAATGCTTTGTGCGCCCTGGAAGCGCGGCAACAATTCGGTGTGAATATTCAGCATCCCGAATTTCGGTAGCGAATACACGCTTTTGCCGATGTAACCATTTCCCAACGACAAACCTAAATCAGCATCAGCCGTGCGAAATAAATCGCGGGTTTGGTCACTGTTCACAAATTCGGTTTCGACGAATTCAATATTGTGTGCGCGGCAAACATCAGCAATATCGGCGCCGTCGTTGTCGGCGTACCATTCGCGCAAACGAATGCCGTTGAGCGCACCGAGCAAACCGATCCGCCACGTCTTTTGCAATTTGCGTTTCCAGGTACGCTTTTTGTTAGGCGAAACACCGTGCGCGAGGATGACACGCGTGACGTTAAGGTTTGGATGAGCGCACAGCACAGGCAGACAACGCGAAGCGATGCTGTTGCGGATGGAAGTAAGAATGACGATGTTCACGCTCTGCCTTCCCACATGCCGCGTGCGAATCCTTTGATATGTGCGAGCGGCGATTCGGCTTCAAAATGATGGCGCGGGATTTGAAACAGATTCGTAGTCTGTGGATTGATGGTGCCTCTGACCGCGCTGAAACATCCGCGATAACCGGCTTGCTGCGTCATTTGCAATGACAATTTATCGGCATCGCTTTGTTCACCAAACGGCCACGCGATGTATTTGCATTCTTTGCCAAGCCGATCTTCGAGATCGTGTTTGGAGCCGAGAATTTCAGCTTCCAGCAACGCAGGATTTTGTGAAATTGCCGAAAACCGTGCGTGCGTGCGCGTGTGCGAACCAATCTCAAACCCCATCCGCGACAGCTCTTGTAATTCTTCCCAATTTACCATTTCGGTCACGCCCGTCATGTGTACAAGCTGGCAATACTGAGCGGTCTGCTGCCAAGTCGCTTCCATCAAACTTGTCGGGACAAAAAAAGCCGCAGGCACCTGGTGACGCTGCAAAATCGGCGCGGCGTTTTTGAAGATGTTACGAAAGCCATCATCAAAAGAAAGATGCAAATAACGCCCATCAATTGCACGTTTACCCGCGAGCATTTCCAGGCAAGTATCCGTATCAACGAACGTCCCGATTTTCTTTAGCTCGGTGATGATTTCCTCAAATTGTTCGCGCTGATCGTCAAAGACGTAATGACAATAGATCGCGCGTAAAAAATTGCGCGAGGAGGCTTTTTGAATTTCCGCCAGGGTGGTGAGAGTGACGCTCCGCAAAAGCCGCCTGGCAAAACTGCCAACGGGTGAGGGCACGGCTTGACGCCAATTTACAGCGTAAGCCAATTCGCCGTTGCGAATAATTTTTAGCATAAATTTTAAGTTAAATGAGAACTGATTATGGTGAGAGGTTATAAAGAGGTTGGATAGAGCGCAGATGAGATAAAGGGACGTAAGCCTTATTTTAGCTGCGCGTTGCCTGACCCATCCGCGTCATTTATGGTTTGGTTGTTATCGTATTTGAACTGTTGCAAGTTGGAAGGTGCTTTCCACTTC
>JANMKB010000396.1:0-38885 GCA_031371805.1 Blastocatellia bacterium
GTTTCCAAACTCACGCCCATCGCGGCGCGGTCAACTTTGACCAGAATGTCATCAGGCAAATAGGTGATGAAATCAAGGTACATCATCCGCTGCTCAAATTCTGGTAACTTCGCCCATTGATTTTTATCCGTTAGAGCCGTCGGCCACTCCTGCGCATGTAAAACTAATTCCGCCGGATTTTTCCAACTCGAAATCAAACTGTGATAGATCGCTTCCGGGTGTTCGACGGTCAGCACTTCCGCCAGCTTATGCAACTTATCGCCCGGCACATTGTATTTAAGGTTTTCCGGGATAATTGAACTAAGTCCCTGAAAAGCACTATTCCAGTGGGCAGGCGAAACCGTCGTGATGCCTGCCGCCGCCGCCTTTCTAATTCCGCGCGGAACCCAGCCAAACTTGTTCCAAATATTTCGTGCCCAAAAATACCGATTATAGCCGCCGAATAATTCATCTCCGGCATCGCCCGATAAGCTGACTGTCACGTGTTGCCGCGCCAATTGCGAAACCAGGAAAGTAGGAATTTGCGAGGCGTCGGCAAACGGCTCATCATACAATTTCGGCAGGCGCGGAATGACCGCCATTGCCTCTGCCGAGGTCACATAAAGTTCTGTGTGATCCGTTCCCAAATGACGTGCGACGGCTTTGGCAAACTCCGCTTCGTTGTAACCTGCTTCGTGAAAACCAATGGTAAAAGTTTTGACCGGCGTACTTGTTTGCGCCTGCATCAGCGCCACGATTAATGACGAATCTATGCCGCCCGAAAGAAACGCGCCCAGCGGCACATCCGCCACCATTTGTCCGCCCACCGCATCACGCAACAAACTCTCAAGCTCAGCCAGAGCTTCATCGGTTGTACCGCCAAAATTTCTCTGTTGTTCAGCTTCAGCGACTTCTCTGGCTGACCAGTAAGGTTTTGGTGGTGGAAGCGTTTGCCCAACAAGTTGCAAGGCAGGAAGCGCAAGAATAGTTCCCGGTGGTAATTTGTGAATGCCCTGATAGATTGAATACGGAGCCGGAATATAGTTGTGCCGCATAAACAGCGCCAACGCGTTACGATCAATTGTTCCCTGCCAGGCCGGATGCGCCTGCAACGCCTTAAGCTCCGAACCAAAAAGAAAAGTTTTGCCCATCCAACCGTAATAAAGCGGCTTTTCACCGGCGCGATCCCGGCCTAAAAATAAAACTCTTTCCTGCCGATCCCAAAGCGCGAACGCAAACATTCCCACACAGCGTTTGACCGCCGCTTCAATGCCCCACTGGCTGATCGCCGCCAACAACACTTCGGTATCAGAATGACCGCGAAACTGATGACTTAGGTTTTCCAACTCTTTTCTGAGCTTACCGAAATTATAAATTTCTCCGTTGAAGACAAGGACAAATCGCTCCGCCGCAGAAACCATCGGCTGATGTCCTTCCGGCGATAAATCAACAATTGATAAGCGACGCTGCCCTAGCGCGATCCCGGACTCCATCTCAGCCCACGCACCGCCATCATCCGGACCGCGATGAATCAGGGCGTCGGCCATGCGCGTTGATAATGAAAGCAAGTCGGCTTGCGTTAAGTTTCGAGAGGAATCAATAAATCCGGTAATGCCACACATCTTAATTTTTCCGGGAATGCGCTGCGATTAATTCGTGATAAAGATTTTCATAGCGCGCAACTACAACATCCAAACTAAAATTTTCCATAATTCTTTGCCGTGCGGCTAACCCCAGATTCGTTCTTTCTCCCTGATTCATCGTCAGAATTTTTTTCCACCCTTCCGCCAAAGCCTGCGGGTCTTTCGGCGGAACAATGATCCCCGTCGCACCGACAATTAACGCGGCATCCCCAACATCAGTCGCCACACAGGGAACCTCACAAGCCATCGCTTCGCCCAGCACATTGGGGAAAGCTTCACTGGCAGAGGATAAGGTTGCAACATCAAGCGCAGCGGTCAGACGAGGAACGTCATCTCTGCGACCCAACAAATAGCATGCGTTGCGAATGCCCGCCTCCTCAATCATGGCTACCAGTTCTGTATTTTCCCAGCTAATCCCATTACCACATATAAGAAATCGCACGGCTGGCATTATCTTCAAAAACATTCCCGCCGCACGCGTGAAATTGGGTAAATCTTTTCTGCGGTCAAATCTGGTAATAAGCCCAATGAGAGGAGTTGCTAAGTCTACCCCTAATTCTTGTCGGACTGATGTGTATGCTTCTTGATCAGGACAATAGAGTGAAACATCAAAGCCATTGGGAATTGTCATCATTTTCGTAGCGTCATATCCTGAATTCATATGTATCTGACGAGCAGACTCCGAACAACTAATAATCCGGGTTGGAATTGACGAAGAAAAAAATGCGCCCGCTTTCGTAAGCAGCCAGGTGCGCCGATCTTTGGCAAAAGGAACTATATTAGAGCGAACATTCCAAACTACCGGAACTTTTAAAATATGCCTGCCGAGCCAGCCTCCTATCAAGTCTGCATGATACATCCAGGTCTGAATTATTGTCGGCTTTTGTTGTCGTAAGAGGCGCGTTAGTCTGAAAATAGCTAAAGGATGAGGAATTCCGCTTTGCATCCCGATGGTACTTACTCTAATGCCTAAAGCTTCTATCTTATCTCCTAACTGACCACGATCACTAAGCGAGATGACTTCCACTTTTCTGTCATGTTGCGTTGAGTTGGAAAGCAGTTTGTAAAGCATCGTCTCTGCTCCGCCAGCCTTCAAACCAGAAATTATATGGGTAATCATGAAAGGAATTATGACTTACTCTCTACTCCTCGTGTTCTTAAACCAATCGGCAAATTTTTGTATTCCTGCTTCTATCGGAGTAGTTGGCTGATAGTTAAGTAATCGTTTTGCCTTACTAATATTAGCGCATGTTTTCAACAAATCTCCAGGCTGCAGTTCATGGCGTTCAATAAGCGCCCGACAGCCAAGCGTTACTTCCAACAATTGGATCAAACGGTTAAGTGTGACGGTTTGAGATTCGCCAAGATTGATAATTTCAAATGGTGTAGCCTGATAATCCAAAGCCGCCATGATTCCGTTTACGATGTCATCAATATAGGTATAATCCCGCTCCGTGCTGCCATCGCCATACACTGGAATAGCCTTTTGCTCGGTCATCAGTTGCGCAAATTTGTGAATTGCCAGATCGGGCCGTTGTCGCGCACCGTAGACAGTAAAGAAGCGCAAACAAACAGCCGTAATACCGTAAAGATGACTATAAGTATGTACCAGCATCTCCGCCGCCGCTTTGGTTGCGGCATAAGGTGAAATTGGTCGAAGCGGTGCATCTTCGCGGAACGGAGGCTGGACGCCAGTGCCATAAACCGAACTTGATGAACCAAAAATAAAATGGTTAATTTGATACGCCCGCGCTAATTCTAAAAGGTTCAGTGTGCCGTTAACATTTGTTTCGTAATAGTCATGCGGCTGAGCCAGAGAAGATCGCACTCCGGCACGCGCAGCCAGATGAATAATGGCGTCAAACCTTTCTTCAGTAAATAGTTTCCGCAAAGCTTCCGGGTTACAAATGTCAGCTTCAACTAATCTGTAGTTGGGATGTTGTAAGTGTTCGGCAATATTTGCCCACTTGATTTTTGGATCATAAAAATCATAGAAATTATCAACTATGACTACTCTCTTCGCGCCTTCCTTTAGTACACGATCTACTACCTGACTACCGATAAACCCGGCGCCACCTGTAACCAGCAAACGGGCAAATTTCATATTTCAATTGATGAATCAGGGAGGGAAGCTAAGCTGTTGTCCAGTGCTACAGACGGATTATTGGCCAGTGCGCCCAATTTGACCAGTCGCCGTTTTCTTATCGGCTGGCGCACTCCAAATCTGATGCGAGGTAATCGCTTACTGAGGCTTCTCGCCAATCCCGGCCCACCCAGGATTGCCAATAACCCGTAAGCAACGATGTGATGGCGGGTCGCAGTTCCCCAATTTGCAGTCCCGGCTGCCCATAAGAACTCAAGACTAAAAAAACAAATTAACAGGTATCCCCACTGGCTCCTGCGCTCCCCTGTGGCGCGATACCAGGTTGCCAGTGCTTGGTACATTAGCAACATTCTAAGTAACCCTTCGGACGCCGCATAAATATCCACCGGGCTGGATATTTGCCACGGGAAGGGCGCAAACATATACAAAGTAAACACCACCACAGCCGAAGGAACAAAAGTAAAAACAGATGATGTATCTAATTTGCCGCCATAAGTCGCCCGATCATAAGACCCCGATGTCTTATCACGATAACCACCGGCATAAACACTACCTTCTCCTGACATCAACGCTTTGGATGCGCCACCCACATCAATGGCAAAAGTAAACCAAACTGCCAAAACGCCACCCAGCAGGACAATCCCCGCTAATCGTGCGGTTAGGCCTTGTCTTTTCCAATTTATGACACTAAATCTCAATCCCCAAAAAAAGCTGAAACAAACCAGGAAAACCGCATACAGTAATAAACCATTATGTAATATCCCCAACCCGAATCCAGCCAGAACAATCATTAACAATTTGTAAAAACTGGGCTTTTTACGCAGTGTCAGAGTGAAATAACTTCCCATCAGAAAAAATAGCATCTGATAGGCCTCGCGCATAGTAATCGAAGTAAAGATGATCGTAGATGGTAATAATCCATAAAGAGTTACAATCGCTATTTGCCATCTGGTCAACCCCATTTCGCTGGCGGACTTAATTAAAAATAAGCAGGAACAAACATACGCCATAACCGACAATTCCTGTCCGAGCAAGCGTGAGTTCCCGAAAATACGATAGAAAAAAGCCAGGAAACGTGTATAAGTGCCACTGCCCGCATCCATCCCCCCAAACTCCGCAAACCAGCCTGGCTGAATGGAGTTAGCCATCAGCGTTGCAGTCTCGTGAAAAGTCATAGCATCCAAATCCGCCCCCATCAGGGTTGTGTAGTAGGCATTAATCAGCGATGCAATATGATGTGCCGTGATAATTAAAACGATTACAGCTAATAACCGCCAGTCTTTACGAATATCTTTAGAAAGGGAAACTATGGCAAAAGAGCTATAAATTAAACAAACCCCTGCCCATTCCGGGACAAACAGACCCAGTGGGATTGTTAATAAAAACAAAGTGACAATGATAAGTATTTCAGACCGATTCATAGCTTAATAATTTTAACTAAAAGTAAAAGTCTGTTGGCTGTCAGCTTCCTCAAGGCATATCTCCTGGCGTATTGCGGCTCGCCCGTAACTTGCAGACGAGCCGCCCATCTTATGTTCTTAATTTTATTGTGTGGTAGCGGGTTGGATTCGCAAATCCTATCCAGAACAAAATCCATTAAGTGTTTTCTCGGTCGTTGAAATTAATGATTCTAAACTAAAATTATTAGTTATCCTTGCTCTAATTGTTTCTGCATTATGAGGAATACTGGAAATAAGACTAATGATACCCTGCGCTAGTAATTCAGCATTCTCAGGGGGAACGATGATTCCTGTTTTGCCCAGGATTAAAGCTGAATCACCGACATCTGTCGCCACACAAGGTACGCCGGACGCCATTGCCTCACAAATTGTATTTGAGAATCCCTCCGTCACTGACGAAGAGACAGATATATCCAGGGCATTATAGACTACCTGCACATCCTGTCTCCCTTTTTCCCAAATCAATTGCCCCTCTAATCCCAGGCATCTACTAATCTCCCGGACTTTATCACAACAACTTTTCTCACCATCACCAACACAGACAAAGCGTACATTTGAACAACGAGCAGCCACCAAAGCTGCTGCCTCAAGAAAATTATGATGATCTTTCATCGGGTCAATTCGCGCTACTAGTCCAACTAAAATCTCATCATCTTTTATATCCCACTTATTCCTGACTTGTTGTCGAGCAATTAAATTCGGAGAAAAAAGGGCGGTGTCTATTCCATTAGGTATAACAACTATCTTAGCTGATGGAAATCCACGCCTGATAAGATAATCACCTCCAGCCCTGGAGTTTGCAATAATTAGAGTGGGAATCCAAGCTAAGCATGCTTCTAAACGATCAGTGAACCCTGCGGTCCAGTCATAGCTTTCCAACTTCATGTCAGAAGCTCTAACGCCCCAGACTACCCTTAGTTTTGGAATAAATAACTTAACCATTGTAGCCAGGATATTGCCAACAGTTAGGTAGCTATGCAAAATTAACGCGTCTTCCCTCCTAACAGCTGAGATAAGTCGCTTGAAAAATCCTAATAATTCCCATCGTCCCTTCTTCTCAAGGCAGTAAACGTTTATTCCTTTCTGTTTCAATTGTGCCTCAAATAATCCGTGATAAAATGTGATAACAGCAACTTTCCAGCCTCTCTCTGATAATCCGCAAGCTAGTAAGACTAACTGCCTCTCAGCGCCACCTTTTTCTAATGATCTTATAAGGAATAATATCTTTTTTTGCTTTATCATTTTTCAGACGATATGCTACATTGAACTAAATTAATTTCTGAAATTTTCATCCTGTATTACTTCATAGAATCGCCACTTTTAGTTTGGTTGGAGCTTAGTTTATGTATATATATTCCGATGTAAGAATATTCCTAGTAAGTAATAGCAAGCAAAATATGGATACTACCTCGACAGATTCCTCCGTCACGCAAAACTTGCTGATTGATTAGCCACATCGCTCAAATACATATTCATTGCACCCAAGTCCACCTGCACACGTTTTCAATCGCAATAAGCGAAACCCTCTCTCATGATAAAAATCAACGATCCCCTCTGGTTTCGCCACTTCAAATGGTGAGCCACCAATCCAGTCCACAATATCGTGCCAGCGATTCATCCCGCGATTGCCTTTATAACGTGTCCAAGTATAGATATACCCTTTTATATTCAAGCTTAGCATAAACATAGTAACAGAAGCGGATTCGCGCGGTATTGCGATTAGCAGCAAGTAAGGTAAGCGTAATACCCTGGGAAGCTTATTATATACCTTCTTAACCTCAAGCCAGATTTTACTCATCCGCCCTTGATCGTTATAAATTGAGACGTATAATTTACCACTTTGCTTTACTTTGCTTGTAATGTTCTCTAAAGCATTCCACATTGCCCCAGTATGATGAAGTACCCCCCATGAGTACACGATGTCAAAGCTGCCAAGCGCGGCTAAATAGCTCTCGTCAAGCACCGATCCTTGTTCTATTATCCAGGACGAATCGTGTGGATAGAATCTATCGCGTAACACTTGGGCACAACCAACCGAATTCGTGTCAAAGTCAAAAGAATGAACTTTTGCACCAAGCCGCCGTGCGGCCAAACTAAAGAGCCCACTGCCACAACCAATGTCGAGGAAAGTTTTCCCAGTAAGAGAAGTTTCCCCTAAAAACTCTAAAAGCGATTTCTCAGCTTGTAGGATACGCTCCTCATCAAGAGTGTTGAGAAAGTTTTTCCAATTCTTTCCGAACTCAAACCGTAACTCTTTTGTATCTGTGGTTATTACAGAGTTTGTTTCCATCGAATACATTTCCGCCTTCTAAATTTATGATTTCATCAAATGCAAAGTAAGCGTAAAGAACGGGTTACTTCTGCACACGAAATACAAAGTGAGGGTCAGCAATTGCCTCACCCAGTTTTCCGGCTTGCCATTTAAAAATATTCTTAATAAATCGGCCTAAGCCTGGTTGCTTCCAATCGACGAAGGTCCTTCGCTCCACGTTTAGTGAGTGTCCAATTTTCGCTAGTGCCACAGTTAAATCCTGCTGACCAAAACTTCTTACGTGCCCCCAACGATGAAACTGTTCGCTGCAATTTGGGCAAACCGTCTGATTATCAGATAACTTTTCACGGTAGGGTACTGTTCCCAAAAACCAGCCCTGCGGTTTCAGGACGCGCAAAACTTCTTGTATACCCAAATCAAAATCAGGGTCAGGAATATGTTCCAATACTTCCGAAGCGACGACAAAATCGAACTGCTCTGCGGGAAACGGGATTGCGGCAATACTTGCAGTAACGCCTTCGATATTCCTTTGTTTCAGGTTTTCGATAGTTTTTTCGCTCGGATCAAGGGCAATAACTGAGTAATTGTCCGCGATACAACGTGACTCAAAATAGCCATTGCCTGGCCCAATATTAAGGATACTAATATTGTTTTTTTTAGCCAGGCTTTTAACTTTATGAAATAAATAGTCCAGCCGTGGACTATTCGCAGCAAAGTGCGCGAGACCTTCAGTCTGATAGTAATCCCAGATGTTTTGCTGTGACATACAAAATTAAATGCTAATTAAGAAGAGAGTGAGAAAAAGAATATGCCGTAGTATCTATAACACATAATTTAGGCTCATACTTTTCAAGTTATTTTAACAGGGTATAACGCAAAATGCTCGTAAACATTGAGCAATATTGCATATCGTCTATTTATTCGAGTAAAATCCACTATAAGTTTCACATGGAGCCACAACTCCTCAGTTCTTTCGTTCCGTCAGTGCAGCTATTGGTAAGCCGATGTTGGGTGTTCATACTTCTGGTCTAATTCGAGACCTCTTGTTGCTGAGCTTTTTATTACCACATATTTCTTTTTTAAAGTCATAAAGTATTTTTCAAAGTAATTATATGACAAATGTGCAAGTATAATTGTAGTAGTTAGTATCACAATATAAACAATAAAATACTTATATGGCAATTGAATATGCATTTGGTTTAGGATTTTAGAAAAGCCAAAAATCACTAATGGATGTATGACATATATCCCGTATGAAATTTTCCCTAAATAATCACAAATACTGGTTTCCAGATTTACAATTCTGTTTTTAACCTTTATTTGCCCTATAATTAGAAAGATCGCCACTACTGATATAATTTCATCATCAATTACAGAGGCCAAATGAAATTTATTTATTATTGCTAATAATATTAAAAACCAGCAAAGAGTTTGCGATATTTTATGGTCAATTATCTTTAAAAATAATTTATTATTTTGACGATAATATAAAGCACCTACTGCGCCTATCATCATACAATGAACCCTCGTTACCTGAATAGCTAGAGCTTGTAATTAACTTAAGCCTATCAAGATCAGTGAGAGAGGCGAGGAGACTGGCAATTCGTTCACCTTTTCTGGTACGGTTTTCGGATGGAACGAAAAGCTTATGACACGGATTGCAATGAACTGGAGTGGGAGTTTATGGCTCCCTACCTAACCCTGATGAACCAAGACGCACCGCACCGCACGTATGACTTACGCGAAGTCTTCAATGGCTTGCGCTGGCGCGTCCAGGCGGGCCTTATTGCCGCACGATCTCCCGCCCTGGCCAGTAGTGTATCAACAAACCCAGCGCTGGATTCGGGCCGGGGTCTTCGAGATCATGAACCACGATGTGCGCCGGATTCTGCGGCTTTGGGAGGGGCGGGACGAAGACCCGACCACCGCCATTATTGCTAGTGTTCAGTCAAATATGAATTGACGGGTTAGCCCTGAACAGGCTCGCCAGCTTGGTCTTGTTTTTATCCGTCAATTCAAGCTTGACTGAACACTAGTCGTACGTTGCAAGCGACGCCCACGAGCGGGTGGCGCGCGGGCTTTGATGGTGCCAAGCGGCGCAACGGCAGTCGCGTGCATTTGTTGGTCGATACACTCGGTCACTTGCTCGCTTTGCACGTCACAGCAGCCAACGAAGAAGAGCGCCTGCAAGTCAGCCCGCTGTGTGCGGCGGCTCAAGCCGAGACGGACAACTCACGCGAACTCGTCTATGCCGATCAAGGCTATACCGGACCACGGGCGGTGGCGGCGGCCGCTGACCACGGGATTGAGTTAGAAATTGTCAAATTAGCGGAAGCCAAAAAAGGCTTTGTCTTATTACCACGCCGCTGGGTAGTAGCGCGTACGATTGGTTGGGCGGCTCGTTTTCGGCGACTCACACGAGACTATGAAGGGCTGGCCGAAACGTTACAAGGACTGCACGACGCGGCGTTCGGCCTCTTGTTTACTAAACGCTTAGTTCGCTTGGTAACTTGAAAGTTAATAACAAGCTCTAGACCTTTTCCTTACACCGCAACAAGTCTATTGGTTTATATTTTTTATCAGAAAACATCATATAGAATATATGATGTTTTTAATAAAAAACCCACCGCCATCAGGTAATATAATCATTTTTTCATTTTTATCTGCTAAAAATTCATCGAGCGCTTGTTTAACCCCAGGACAGGTACTAAAACCATAATCGTCACATAAAAAAACTCCGCCAGGATTTAATCTAGAGTAAAAAAACTCTATACTATCCTTTGTGGGCTGGTAAATATCTACATCAATATGTACAAAACTGAATTTACGATCTGCTACTTTTTTAAACCCTGAAGGAATCCAACCCTTAATAAGCTCAACACTAGAAAATTCGGATAAATTACTTTTGCACATCTGCATCGACACGCTCAAATCACCTTCTTTCCAATAATGACCATCTTCTGCTTTTGGCTTTGAAAGTCCCTCAAATGAATCAAAACCAAAATGAGTTTTACTTAACTGACTCATTTCATTTGACTGACAAATCAAATACGAAGACGCCCCTAAATAAACACCACACTCTGCTGTATCACCCTCGATATTTTTAGTTAGTTTTAATAATTCATTTAACATCCACCTACGATCTGAATTTAACCCAACATCCTCATTAAATTTTCGTAAGTACTGAGTAAATTGTTCATCCTTCCACCAATTGAGTTGTGGCCATTTAAATCGATATTCTGAATATAACAACTTTCCAATTTCTAATAATAGCTCAAATCGAGATTTTTCGCTTGGCTTATAGATACAAAGTATCATTGCTCGAATGAGCCTTGAGATTGACTTCATTATTTTCTACTTTCTCTTTATTCTTTTGTTTATTAGACTTGTTGCGCTCAATAGAATCAAGCAGATAAGTAGAAGTTCCAGAGGCCGGCACAGACTCCCAGCGCTGCATTGTAGAAGCCGAAATCCTTGCTCCGCAGCCGCTCCGCTAAGAGGCGGTAGCGTTTCAGCCCGCCAATACTATGCTC
Source organism: Blastocatellia bacterium (assembly GCA_031371805.1). GTDB lineage: Bacteria > Acidobacteriota > Blastocatellia > RBC074 > RBC074 > JAFDVL01. Next base: position 10,992 of record JANMKB010000396.1, read on the forward strand.
TACGCTGATCCGCACGCGCGCCAACTCCCGGTTCGCCTGTTTTTGCGCTTCACTTAACTCCGCTTTTCGCGGTTTCTTCTGCGACAGCATTAGTTCCTCGCACTCGTACTCTTGCGCCATTCCCAAGTACCCTAAATCTACTCTTACCTTAAACTTCTTAAAACCACTTCTGCCCCGGCGGAAACTCCGCTTTGAGTAAGGCGAAGTCGTGCGCTTTCCCGACCCAGCTATAACTCAAGTATAAGATTCTTTTCGCCGCATTACTGATTACCAAGGTTTTCACTGTATGCCCTTTTTTTTCCTGAGTAACAGGCTGTTTGTTCTTCCGCTGCTTGTGGGCGCTGGATTCGTTGCTCCGTCCCATCTAAGATCAGCGTACTTTATTTTTTGAAGTATGCTTCAAACTCCTGCACACTCTTAAATTCTCGTCGCGGCACGCAACCCGCTGTCGACAGGGCTTTTTGCAGCACCTGCAAGCCTAATTCCTGATTCCGTTTCGCGTTCGAGGCATCCATTCCGCAGACTACTCCTAATAAGTCGTAAGTTAGCCCTGCCTTCAGACTAAAGAGGGTAAAGTACAGTAACTCTTCCTCCGAAGTAAGACTTGGCGTAACTTCAATCAGCACGTGTCGCGCCGCCACGGTTTGCCCGTACATACTTTCATACGCAAGCTGAAAGAGTCCTAATAAGCGCTCAAATCGTCTTTCATCCAACCCCGTTGCCGCACGCCATTGTCTTTCTGTTTTTAAGTCCGTTGTCTGTAGTTTCATTCTTTCACTCTAGCCCTTTTTCTTCACCGCAACAAGTCTATTGTGAATACTGATAAGACTAGGTACAGATAGTATATTGGCCAAATCCTAAGTATCCTTCTTAGATAGAATTTTTTAATATCTATCTCCTTGCCTTTTTTTCTTCTGCTAATAGATAGGTAATTAAAAAACCACTGAGTACAAAAAAATGCTGACACCATATCCGGCAAGAAATAATCCCTTTGGTTTTCCATCCTGCAAAGCACCAAAAATAAACGGGTCAAGGTTAAATTCTTTAAGTCCCAATGTAATGTGGGAAATAACAACAGCAATTGAGGCTATTGCCCTGAGCCCATTTAAACCAGGAAAATATATTGGTTTATCTTTCATTCTTTCAATATGACACGCAACCCACCAGGATAGACACCGTAAAGAAAACTGCTATAAGAATAATGTCCGCATTGCATCCATATGTTTTATGTAAGCCTATGTGACATATTCACTTTCAAACTGGCGTTTGGCAATTTCGCGCTTAACGATAAAAAGAGCAACTATAGTTGTAATTGTATACATAGCGCTTACCGATAAAGCAATCCCACTTATGCCCCAAATACGCGAAAAGAAATAATCCAGAACAACACAGGTAACAAGACCTATTAAGGCAATCCAAACGGCATACCGATTCGCTTTGATGGCGCTCAAAACGCGGTAGCTCACGAAGTAAATTACATAAGCAGGCAACTGCAAAGCATACATTGCTTGAATCGTTGCTACAGTTTTTGTTGCTTCAGGCGTGAAGGCTCCGCGTTGAAACAGGATTCGCACGATTGGCTCGGAAAAAATAATAATGAGTACGCTTGCCAGCACACAAACCGGCAAAATAAATTTATAAATACTGCCGTAAAAAGCCTGTCGTAAGCCGTCCCAATCTTTTTCCGCTGCAAATTTGGAAAAATGAGGCAATACGGTTGTCCCTACAGCCACAGCAAATAATGTCAAATAAAGGCTGATAATGCGATAGCCAAAGCCTAACGCAGCCACATCGCCCACTCGCAAATTGGCGGCAAAATGCTGGTCAATCAGCGGCATTGCGCCCGACAAAACAAACGCGATAACGACCGGTAAGGCACTCGCAAACACCTGACGCACTTTTTTATTATCAAGTTGCCAGCGAAGCCGTAAAGAAATTCCGAATTTATGGAGCAGATACGTTAAGAATGACAATTCAATTAATGCACCGCCGACAACTCCGATGGCAAGGGCATAAACTCCCAGCGCCTTTCCCCATACGATTAAGACAACGATTGAACTGATCGCCGTCCAACCTGGTATTAACGCCGTAAACTTAAACTCTTCTTCAGCGTTTAGAATAGAAGTTACAAATAAGGCGGCACCGCTTAAAACAATCAGCGGTAAAAGCAGATAAAATAAACGCGTCGTGACCGCGAGCTTACCAGGCGAAAATCCAGCATAAATGTACGGCAGTAAGTACGGAAAGATAAGCAGTAAAACCGCTCCGAGAACAAGTAAAAAAACGAGAAAACAAGTAAAGATTGTCGAAATTAATTGCTGGGCCGCTTCTTTTCCCTCCTGTCGTTTGGTTTCGAGATAAATCGGGACTTGGGCAATCTGCAAGGCTCCAGCGGTAATATTGATGACAACCGATGCAAGAGTAAAGGCGGCATTGAAAGCATCCAGCTCATTGCCGACACCAAAAAAAGCCGCTGAAACCATTTCTTTCACGGCTCCTAATAACTTTACGGCGAAGGTGAGTAAGCTGAAAATAATGGAGGCACTAAAGATTTTTCGCGTGACTGAGACACTGGCCCATTGCTCCCAATATTTTTTGAGTACTCTTGCTGTAGCTAAGATTTTTCAGACTCCTTCCTGCTGGTATTTCATCAGGCCAGCAATGTCCGCAAATATTTCCCATAATTGCTCGTCCCCAAAGTTGTTGTTAACTTTTCCAACTCAATTACATTGATAAAGCCCATGCGGAAGGCAATTTCTTCAGGGCAGGAAATCATCATCCCCTGACGCTCTTCGACCGCTTGCACAAAGCTTGCAGCCTGCATCAATGATTCGTGAGTTCCGGCATCCAGCCACGCGACGCCGCGTCCCATTTGCTCGACTTGCAATTGTCCAGCGGCTAAGTAAAGTCGGTTCAGGTCGGTGATTTCCAATTCGCCGCGTACAGAAGGTTCCAGCTTTTTAGCTCTCTCGACGACTGTTCGGTCATAAAAATATATACCAGGCACGGCGAAATTTGAGCGCGGCTGGTTTGGTTTTTCTTCAATATTTAAGGCTTTGCCTGTCTCATCAAATTCGATGACGCCGTAACGCTCCGGGTCTTTCACCGGATAGGCGAAGACTAACGCGCCTTCCCTTAGATTTGCCGCACTTCGCAATTTTTCCGGTAAGCCGTGTCCAAAGAAAATATTGTCGCCCAGAATCAGGCAGGTTGGTTCCTGGTCAATAAATTCAGCGCTAATAATAATAGCCTCCGCCAAACCACGCGGCTCAGCCTGTTCAGCATAACTAAACTTAAGTCCCCACTGACTACCATCACTCAATAATTTCCGAAAGGCAGGCAAATCTTCCGGCGTACTGATAATCAGAATTTCCCTGATGCCAGCCAGCATCAACATTGACAACGGATAGTAGATCATCGGCTTGTTATACACGGGCAGGAGTTGTTTGCTGATGGTCAATGTCAACGGATGTAAACGTGTCCCTCTGCCACCCGCCAGAATGATCCCTTTCATTTGTTTGCACTCCGCTGTTGATAATTACTTGCCAACCATTGCTGATAGTTATTCTGACTGCTAATAGCGGCGATCCATTCGCCATTCGCCAAATACCAGGCAACTGTTTTTCGTAACCCTGTCGTCAGCGATTCACGTGGCTCCCAACCAAGTCCCGTTTGGGTCTTCGTCAGGTTAATCGCATAACGGCGATCATGGCCGGGGCGATCCGCGACAAATTGAATCAACGACTGATACGGTTTTTCTGATGGCAACATTTCATCTAACAATGTACAGATTTGATTTACGATCTCTAAATTCGAGGGCTGATTGTTACCGCCCAGGTTGTAAGTCTCTCCGACTCTCCCGCGTGTGATGACTAATTTAATCGCGGCGCAATGATCTGCAACATACAGCCAGTCTCTGATTTGCTGCCCGTCGCCGTAAACCGGCAATGGCTTTCCCGCCAAAGCATTGAGGAGGATGAGCGGAATCAGTTTTTCGGGAAACTGATATGGCCCGTAATTGTTCGAGCAATTCGTCACTGTTACAGGTAGCCCGTAAGTATGATGATATGCTCTGACTAAATGATCGCTTGACGCTTTGGAGGCGGCATAAGGCGAGTTTGGAGCGTAAGCCGTAGTTTCGGAAAAGGCCGGATCATCCGGTTGCAGCGTGCCATAAACTTCATCCGTCGAAACGTGATGAAAGCGAACGTCAGGTAACGGCAACAGCTTTTCTTCCAGCCAAACTCTGCGACAGGCATCCAGCAGGCTCATCGTGCCGACAACATTGGTTTCGATAAATTGACCGGGATTTGTGATTGAACGATCTACATGAGATTCGGCGGCGAAATGAATTACGGTGTCAATCTGGTATTGGCGTAACAGATTGATAACTAATTCCCGGTCACAGATGTTACCGTTGATAAAAGTGTATCTTTCGTCATCCGCCACACTGGTCAAATTATCCAGACTGCCCGCATACGTCAGCGCATCAAGATTGATGATTTTTAGTAGTTCCTCAGATTCTAACAAAGAGTGGATGAAGTTAGAGCCGATGAATCCAGCACCGCCTGTGACTAAAATATTTTGCATATTATCTGGAGTGGTTCCTCTTTACGACAATTTATAATTTGACCTAAGCAAAAATCTCAGCCTCGTTGAGCAGCCTTCCCTGGGTATCTTTGGCGGAAATGATCGGCGGCTTTCCGTCAAGCAAAGGCCACTGTATATTTAATCCCGGATCATTCCATAACAAGGTTCGTTCCCATTGCGGCGCGTAATAATCGGTTGTTTTGTAACTAACTTCCGCCCATTTGCTTAGTACATAAAACCCATGCGCAAAGCCTGGTGGAACCCATATCTGGCGACGGTCCTGCGCAGAAAGATTAATCCCGATGCTTTGCCCAAACGTTGGCGAGTGCCGCCGAATGTCTACGACCACATCAAAAATTTCTCCGACAATAACTCGAATCAATTTCCCTTGTGGCTGGCGGATTTGGTAATGCAAGCCGCGCAATACACCCTGATGAGAACCAGACTGATTATCCTGGACAAAGGGAGCAGCGATGCCCAGATTTTCATAATTTTCCTGCTGGTATGTTTCCCAAAAAAGCCCGCGCTCATCCTCGAAAACACGCGGCTCAATGGTCAGGACATCAGGGATTGCCGTCATTTTGATGGTGATGTTATTGGACATGAAATTTATCAAGACTGGTTATTGATACGGGTTGCGAAAATTTCCTGGCAGACTTGTTCATAGCGGCTGACAACCGATGGCAGGCTGAAATTTTCTGCGATGCGCTGCCGTGCATTAAATTCCAAATTCATCCGGGTTGGCTGATCCAGTTGCAGCACAAACTGCCAGGCCTGGGATAACTCAAACGGGTCGCGGGGTGAAACAACGACTCCGGTAGTACCAACAATGTGCGCCGAATCTCCAACATTGGTGGTCACACAGGGCACGCCGCAAGCCATCGCTTCGCCAAGCGAAATCGGGAAGCCTTCGCCATAGGATGAAGACGAGGTCGCCAAGTCAAACGCAGCAGTCAGGCGCGGTATGTCTTCTCTGATTCCTAACAAGCTGCAATTATTATTGAGTCCGGCCTCGGTAATCCACCTTGATAAATTACGGTTTTCTGCGGTAATTCCATCGCCACAAAGAACGAAATGAACTTTCGGCATGGTGAGATGCAACAACGCCGCAGCCTGAATAAAAGTACGATGATCTTTTTTGGGATGAAACCGGGCAATCAAGCCAATCAAGGGCGCGTTCAGTGGAATCCCTAATTCTTTGCGTACCGCAGCACGCGCCAGCGGGTTTGGTTGAAATAATTCCAGGTCAAAACCATTGGGAATCACTTTTGTCTTCTTTGCGTCATAGCCCAATTCGACGTGAACCTGACGCGGGACTTCACCACAGCAAATAATTTTGTGCGGGATGCGACCTGAAAGCATAGCTCCGGCTTTCATCGTCAGCAGCGTCCTTTTCTTGGTTTTTGCGCCATCGAAGTTGCTGTGATGAATGCCCCAAATCACTGGGATATTGCCCGCCAGCTTCGCCGCAATTCCGCCCACTAAATTGGCGTGATACATCCAGGTTTGCACGACATCAGGCTGGCTGCGCTTGAGCAATCTGACCAGTCGTAACGCCGCCAGCGGATTGGGGCGCTTATTGCTCATCTCCAGCGTGTGAACTTTAATTCCCAGTTTTTCAATTTTTTTGCCGAGCGCTCCAGAATTCATCAGCGAGACAACTTCGGCCTGAAATAATTTATGGTTCATCCGCGAGAGCACCTGATAAAGCATCATCTCCGCACCACCAATATCTAAATCAGTGATGATGTGAATCAGGCGAATGGGACGATGGGCGGCGCTCTGCAGCTGAGCCTCAGCCGGGTCCGGCGCTAAAGTAAGCGTCCCGATTTTTTCTTTTGGTAATGCGTTCATCAAATAAAATTCAGGTCAATGCTAACAACACGGCTTCTGTCTCATCAACCATTTTTTGCACGCTGAATCTTTCGCTTATTCGTTGGCGCGCCTGCCTTCCCAGTGCCTGACGATCACGGCGCAAGCATTCCCACCAACCCGTCATCAAAGCTGTAGGATTATTAGCTTCAACCACAATTCCCGTGTCGCCAACAATCTCGGCTGAATCGCCAACGTCTGTCACTACACAGGCAATGCCACAAGCCATCGCTTCACCAATCACATTTGAGAAGCCTTCGCTTGCAGAGCAATTCGTCAGAACATCGAGTCCATTATAAACAGCGGGCAGATCGTACCTGGCCGCAGCCCAGATAACTTTTTGTTGCAAACCCAACGCTTCGGTCAATGCCAATAATTCTTTTTGGTAACCCTGATTCACGGCATCGCCAACACAAACAAAACGAACGTTAGCAAGGACTGGAATTAGCTGCGCGGCGGCTTGCAGGAAAATCCGATGCCCCTTGATCGGGTCAATCCGACCAACGATGCCGATTAATAATTCGTCGTCCGTAACGTTCCACTCTGCCCTGATCTTTTTTCTCGCAGCAATGTCTGGTTGGAATTTGTTTACTTCAATTCCATTATGAATGACGACGAAGTTTTTTAATTTCCAGCCCTGAGAAATAGCGTAACGCTTACCCGCCTCAGAATTTGCAATGACCAGCGCAGCGAAACCTGAAAATTTTATTTCCAGCCAGGCGAGGCAGCGAGAAAGTCTGTCGTAATAATGTAAATTCAAGTCAGAAACGCGGACACCCCAAACTGCTTTAGTGTGCCTGGGAAAAAATTGGAGCCAGCCCGTCAGCAAATTACAAGTCGCCAGGTACCCATACAAAATGTCCGGCGATTCAGCACGAATCAGACGCGTGAGCCGCCACAAAAATCCTATAACATCCCACCGACTGCGTTTATTAAGGAGATGCAATTTGATGCCCGCCGCGCTCAATTCTTGTGCGTGAATGCCATTATAAAAAGCGATGACGCTGATCGTGTGTCCTCTTTTTTTTAGTTCCTGCGTCAGGCTCACAAGCTGACTTTGAGCGCCACCATAATTCAGAGCGCGAACTAAAAATGCAATTTTCACAAGGCGCTTTTTATTTGCCCAATGCGGCTGGCTCAAAATAAGAAATCACTGGTCTTAATTTTGCTGTCGCGGTGGAGCGCTCAATCATCATCGGATATTCAAATTCAAGCTGTAACCCCCGGAGGTTTTCCTGCATTGTGAGTTGCATGGTTTTTCGCTCATCCTTAGTCAGATTAGGGCCAGGAACAATTTTTACCCGGACACTGGAATCGGCGCTTTGAATTACCTGATACGCCAGAATATCTTTATTTTGAAACAGCAGCCCCAGCATGCCACCAAAGATTTTCCGTTGATCCGGCAGCGAAATATAATCCAACGTTCGCCCAACCACTTCACCTAGGCTGGTCACTGTCTTCCGGCTTTTTTCGTCATTTGGAAAACGAGCCATATCTTCAATACGATAGCGCAGCAACGGCATCGCCTGATTGCGCAGCGTAGTAACTAAGATTGGCGCAAGGCCATTTTCGTCAGGCTCGCCATCCGGTTCAAGCAAACAATACGCCCGATCAATTTGCATTTCCTGCTGCTTACCCGGCATTTGATACGCCATTTGCCCGACATCTCTTGAGCCATAGCGTTCCACTACTGGCAACTCAAAAACGTTTTCAATGACTTCGCGCTGATATTTTTCCAACCGTTCAGCCGCCGCCACAATTACTTGCGCCGGATAATTCGGACGAAGTGAATTTCTTTGCAAAGTTAACGCTAATAAGTAAAGTGCCGAAGAGTAAGCAACGAGCATGGCGGGAGAAAATCTCGTCAGGCGTGCGTGAACCTCTAACAGGTATTTTTCATCCAGCCGCAGGCAATCAAGTTGCAAACAATTGAACGCCCAGTTTTTTAAATGGCGCAGACGTGATTTGGCATTAATGTCCAACTCGCCACCATAAAATTTCCCCAGCCGCGTCCCGCGCGGGCAACCAAGTATTTCATTGTAATATTGCTCGCCGGAAAGCCGCCAGCCAACATCTTTTGTTGACGAGTAAACAACTATCGGCTCGCCAGTGCTGCCACTGGTGGAACAGGCAATCAACTCGGATAAATTAAATTCCTGCGAAATTAAATCTTTTTTCCGTGCTCTGATCGTGGCTTTGTCCAGCGCTGGTAAAGACCTGAATTCAGCAAATGACTGAGGAAAATCAACCGGAAAGTCACGCAACTTTTCAGCGTAATAAGGCACATCCTGCCGCGCCTTACTGACGGTTTGTTGCAGGGTTTTCAGGACTTCAACATCCTGTCGTGCGCGTGACAAACTAAAAAAATTGCGGCGATAATTCATCCCCTCGACAAAACTTCGACCTGTTTCCTGCCGACTGGGAAACCATCTCGAATAGGAAATTTTTCCTAATACCCGTCCGGTAAAATCCTGAATTCTCATGCCACAACTTCAGTCAGTAATTTTTCCCATCTGCCCATGATTGCCGTCAGTCCAAATCTGGTTGTAACTTCGGAGGCGCGCGCAGCAATTTCACCTCGCGCCGCTGCATTTGTCATCAAATCACTCATGGCAGAAGTTAACGCCTGAATATTTTCAGTCGGAACAATCACTCCGTTGATTCCATCACGAATTATTTCTCGCACGCCATCTGAACAATCAGTGGCAATGACCGGAAGCCCGCAAGCCATCGCTTCGCAAAGAGCAACAGGAAAGCCTTCGGCCCTTGATGACAGGACAAATAAATCGCTTTGCTGCAGGTAGTCAGCCACATTTTTTACCGCCCCGGGGAAAGATACTCGTTCGTTAATTTTCAATTCGGAGCAAAGTTCTGCCAGAGTTTTTTTTTGTGCGCCGTCGCCCAGAATTATTAACGACCAGGACGTGAAGTCATCTTGCAAGGCAGCAAAACTGCGCAACAAAAGATCGAAGCCTTTTTCTTCTGCAAGTCTGCCAACTGCGATTATTTTTTTGACATTCGGATGCTTGAAAATCACCGCAGGATTTTCATCAGTAATGGAAACAGGATTGGGAATAGCCTGGATGCGGGATTGCAAATAGCCCGGAAAATATTCCGCCAAACGTTGCGTCAGAACAATCACGCGTGTTGCCTTGTGATAGGCAATTAAACGTGCCAGCCGCCACCCAAAACTCAAACTGTCACGCGCCGGATCAGTATGTTCGACCACCACAATTGGAATTTTACCGCCAAACTGCGCGAACAGAACGCGCACATTTGTCCGCCCAATAAAACTAATAATCACGTCTGCGTCACTGGCGTTGATTGCGGTGCGAATGATACGCAACCGCTTCAGGTTATTCCACAATCCAGCGAGAGGATTTTTTGCTTGTTGCGCCAGGCCTAATTTTATGTGACACATACGCGCATCAATTTCATAAAAAGGTTGCTCGGCTGTCGTATCAAACGTGATCAGAGTAATTTCTTTTCCCGTGCTGACCCAATAATTTGCCATCGTTGACACCACACGCTCAGCGCCTCCACACGCCAGCGAGGGAATCACCAGAGTTATTCGCATCAGCCACCAATTAACCGCTTGATCTTTCGATAAGCCCAAAAATAAAGCATTAAAAATGATCCCAGATAAGTAAGGCTCGTAGAAATTGCGATGCCAATGATGCCAAATTTACTGGTCAGCAAATAAGTAAAAATAATGTGGACGGTCAGGTTAATTGCGGAAGTAACCAAAATCACTTTTTGCGCCTGAAGTGCTAAAAATATTTTGGCGACCAGCGCGGCGGTCACGTAAAAAGGAACTTGTAACGCAAGGTAAAATAAAAGACTGGAAACTACACTCACATCTTCAGACGCGAACGCACCGCGCTTGAAAAGCAAATTTGTCAGCGGCGTGGCGAACAGGAGCAAAACCAGCGTGATCGGAATCGTGAGCGCAAAGGCCAGTAATAGAAATTTGTGCAGGGAATTTTTAAGTTGTCGCCAATCCTGCCCGGCGCTCATTTTGGCAAAGAATGGAATCGTCGCGGTGCCCAGCGAAGCGGACAATAATCCCGCCGATAAGGAGATAAGTTTATTCGCGTAGCCAAGTGATGAAACACTTCCGGCGGATAAACGCGCCGCCATTCCGAGGCTGACCAAACTGGTTCCTGACATCAATAAGTTTCCGACCATCAGGGAAAAGGACTGGCGAAAAATATTGCGGACAGGCAACGAGATTGGTTGCCAATTAAAATTTAACGAAACGCCCGTTTTATGCAAAACAGTAGTCAGTACTACAAGTTCCAAAGCTGCTCCCAGAGGCAGCGCAAGAGCGAGGGCATAAATACCAAAGCGCTGCGCCCAAACCAGAAAAATGACTGTCAGCAGGGTAGTGATGATTGGCGTGGCGGCAACAATCGCAAATTGATCTTTGACATTCAAAACTCCGCCCCACAGAAAATTAAGACCCGTCAGCAAAATCACCGGTGACAGAATACACAGAAGATGAAAAGTCAGGTTCAGTTTTTCCGGCGTGAATCCTCGCGCCAGAGCGGGAAGATAAAGCGAAGCCAGCAACAACATCAGAATTGCTGTGACTGTAAAAACGAAGAATATCAAAATTGCAGCGCCGGATAACAACCGATGCGCACTTTCCGCTCCATCTTTTTGCTCAACCTGAACATAAGTTGGAATAAAAGCAGTCAGAAATGAGGTGGCGGCAATATTGATCAGAGTAAAGGGAACGAGCAGGGCAACATTGAACGCATCCAGTTCATCGCTGACACCAAAGCGCCACGCGACCAGCATCTCCTTCGCCATTGCCGCCAGCTTGATGCACAAGCTAATAATTGCGACAGTGACCGAAGCCCGAAAAATGCGGCGATTGATTGACCCGGAAAAAAATATCGCCAGAAATTGCCCCATTTTCTGGCGCAAGCCTGACGACGTTTGCTGCGGCACTGATTGACGTGAATTACGAGTGATCGTTTTTGTTATTGTCTGAGCTATAGCTTGAGTAATACCGTTGATAGTAATACTCATCATAGCCTTCACGTTGGAGGTTCACGTTATTGAGGACAACGCCAAAGACTTTGGCGCCAACTCCGGTGAGTTCCTGACTCGCACGGCGGACGACATCGCGTGTACTCTTGCCCGCATGCACAACCATAATGACGCCATCAACCATCGTCGAAAGAATCACCGGATCGGTCACATTAATGAGCGGCGGAGAGTCAATGATGATGTGATCGTAATGCTCGCCCAGCATAATTAACATGTCGCGCATTTTTTCCGAACTGATCAATTCAGCCGGATTGGGAGGAGTTGGGCCACAAGGCAGCAGCGACAGATTCGGAATCGCTAACGGGTGAATTAATTCGTGGATGTCGGCTTCGCGGGAAAGATAAGTTGAGAGTCCATGGACATGCGTGATGCCGAAAACCTTATGTACTTTTGGACGCCGTAAATCACAATCAATAATCAACACCGAAGCCCCAAGCTGGGCCAGGGAAATTGCGGTATTGACCGCCGTCGTCGTTTTGCCTTCACCGGGGCGACCACTGGTAACCAGAATAGTTTTTGGTGGATGTCCGGCAGATGATAACAGCACCGAAGTTCTGAGCGCTCGATAGGCTTCGGCCACGGTGGACTGGTTATCAAGTGTCATCAACTGTGTGGCTATTGAGGCCCCAGCCAGTGCCAGCCCGGCAGCGTTAGTCTCATCCGAGTCTGTTTTATTATTGGGGAGTTTGCGCAGCGAAGTACTGCTCGCAATGGCGGGAATGACTCCGAGCGCCGGCATATTTGTATAGCGTTCGACATCTTCCGCCGTTTTAATTGTGTTGTCGAGATATTCGAGGAAGAAGGCCAGACCGACCGCTGCCGCAGTGCTGAGGAAAAAAGCAATCAGGATGGAGAGCAACCGTCGCGGCCCCGCCGGAACATTGGGAACCTGCGCCGGTTCAAGCACACGAATATTGCTGAATTGCTCTTTGACCTTAAGCTGTGCCTGTTGTGATTTATCGCCTAAATCCCGATACAGTTTCTCTTTGTCCGCCACTTCCTGTCTCAAAGTATCCAGCTTAATGCCGGATTGATTTCCATCAACCGCCTCGCCCTTAATTTTATTTTTCTCCACCTCAATTGAGCGCACTTCTTTGAGCGCCCGGTCATAATCGCTTTTGAATTTATCTTCCAGGGCCTTAGTTCCCGTCTTGTATTGACTTTCAACTTCTGTGATTTTTTTTATTACTTCCTGCACTAAAGGATTTTCCGGCCCGTACCTGACACTGAGTTGCTGCTCCTTAACCCTTAAATCTCCCAGGTCTTTTTGGAGCGCAACCAGTTTCGAGTTGGGATCAAACTCGGCAGCCAGCTTGGCAACATTTCCCTTCTGAACTTCCGCATAAAGAGCTTCAGCTTTAATCCGCTTTTCTTCCGCCTCGGTTAATTTGAGTTGGATTTGCGCCAGCCTGGCGGAACTTAGCGTTGCGCCTCCATCAAGCGAAACGATATTATGTTTGCGGGTATATTGCTCTAAATCTGCCTGGGCTTTTTCCAACTCAGCTTTCACTTGACGTTGCGAGCGCTTCAACCACTCTTCCGTTTGTTCCAGTCCGCCAATGCGATTGGTAAAGTTTCGTTGCTTAAAGATTTTCGTAATTTCATTTGCCACCTGGGCGGCAATCAACGGATTGGTATGAACAAAGCTAAGCGAAATGGCACGGGTATCGCGCACCTGCTGAACGTTCAAACTATTTTCTATTAATTTGACATAGGGAGCCAGGCGCGCACTTTCCGCCGGAGAACGAATAATATCGTCCTCAAGTTCTGCGGGAACTGTTGTCGGCAATGATTCATCACTATATTTTTTCTCAACGATGGCCGCGCCAAACCATCCCTTTTTGGACGAATCCATGAACTTATCATTTTTATCAAACTTCAGATTGATAACCACATCTTCCAGCAAAGTGCGACTGGTTAACATCAGCATTTTTGTTTTGATGTTGACCTGATAAAACGGATCGAAATCGCTGTCCTGCGTCATTGCCATGCCCTGATTGCCGAAAGAAGCTGATTCCTTGGCAATTTCAATGGTTGACTCAGCCTGATAATAAGAGTCGGCACGATACATTTGAATCGCCACAATCGTGGTCACAATCATGATGATGGTCAGCACCAGCCATTTGCGACGACGAATCATCAGCCACAGTTCGCGTAAGTTAAAGGAGCTTTCGGTGGATTCTTCCATCCGTGGTTCATCATACGGATCATAGAGTGGTTCGTTATTATGTCGGAGGTGCTTACTGCGATTGCGTAACTCCATTTTCATGTTGCGCGAAGAGACCTTTTCAAGATCAAGTCTTTCGTTTGCCATTGATAATTCCTTTTAAGTCAATAATGAGTTTTCGGTGGGTACGACTGAACTCTGAAGCTTTTTCAAATCGCGTGAGAGGGGGCAGTTCACACGAAAATAATCTGCCGATTAAGTAATCTAGCGACGAATGATCCGTCCTCCGACAGCGTAAGAAGCACCTGACCCGATAGTATTCAAAATCGGAACCAACGCTGATTTCAGCTTACTATTCGGGACAGAAACAATATCGTTAGCCATTAGTTTTATATCCTCTTTTTTCCCCTTGGTGATCAGGTCAACATCTACCGGAATTTCAATCCGCTGGCCCTTTTCATCCTCGCGGAAAATTATCGCTTTTTTGGGATCAGCCTTGATCGTAGTCCCCTGTGCCATGGCAATTGCCTGTCTAAGCGTAGTGCCATCTTTGAGGGGAAACTCTCCCGGTAAACTCACCTCTCCAGCCACAAAGAAAACATCTGCCGTGGGGATATTAATCTGGTCGCCCGGTTCCAGCCGCACATCCTGGTCAAAACGTCCTTTGTATAAGGAGCTAATATTACTGGACAGCATCTCGTATTTAATTAAGTCATCAACCTCATTCGCGCTTTTCGTACTGTTTTGATTATTGGCAGGCTCACCTGATTCGATTTTGATCGGGGTCTTCAACTCCCGCACCACATAAGCTGTGGAGCCATGATTTTCCACGAGTCCGCCAGCAATGCCCAGCAGTTTCATTAACGATGGTCGTCCTTCAATTTGATAGACACCAGGTTTTCTGACTGCGCCCTGAATAATGTATGTCTGGCTATTAGGTTGTTTGATCAGAACTGTGACCTGGGGATTTTTCAGGTAACGTCCGCGTAATTTCTCAGCAATCAGCAGGCTTAACTCATCCTGCGTTTTACCTTGTGCAGGGATATATTGCAGGAATGGCATCAGGAATGTGCCTTTGGGCGAAACACGCGCATTTGGCACACCCAGTTCAGGTGCATCTTCAACCCTGACCTCAATCAAATCACCTGGCCCAATCCGATACTCTTCATTGGGAGCAACAATCACATTCGGAGCCGGTATCGGCTCGCTGGATGACTGTGTTTTATTCACAAATTTCTCATCCAGCGTGCGCTGTCCCAGTGCCAAAGTATTTGTTAAGGCCAGGACACCAACCAACACACAAAGTGTTTTGGTAAACACGAACGAATTTTTAACCAAATTCATCTTGAAACTCCTACCGGAAAACGCGGGACACTTTGATTAAGATTAACAGGAAATTCGACATTTATTTCCTGCTCTGAAACTTTCTGACTACAAAATGAGGCAACCGAGCAAAGCAGTAAAAACATGAGTGCATTGGAAGGTAGCTGCAAATTAAAATCAATCAGGCTATGTGCTAATATCCCCATCACCCCGGCTCCACTGCCAAGGGCCAGCCCGGCAATCAAAGGATCACGTGCCCGAACGCCACGCCACACATCGCGCAGCACCAGCAAAATAAACCATAAAGCTAAAGCACCGCCGATCATACCACTATCTGCCAGAACTTGGAGGTAATCATTATGCGACTGAGCGACAAACCCCTGATAACCATCATAAGCACTTTGATGTGGATACACCGTTTGAAAGGAACCGATGCCAGCTCCTAAAATCGGATAAGCAGTAAAAACCCGCCAACTATCTTTCCAAATCCAAACGCGGCTGTTGGATAAATTGTCCTGATTATTTGCACTGATTCGATTCAGCACCGGATCAGCACCAATCCACCAGCTCCCAATAATAATTGCCAAAATAACTGCGACCATTGAGGTGCCTCTCCAAAACGCTGAACTGCCGGTTTTGTTTGCTTTTGTTTTGCCGGACAATCTTCGGCTTAAAATTGTAATGAACATTAGCTCGACAAATAAACTGAACCAGCCTCCTCTGGAAAGCGAGAAGATGATCATCATTCCCATGATTGACGCAACAAAACCATAAAACACACGTTCCTCACGCCGTATCCCACCAGCAATTACCAGAGCAACGGGTAAGCCGATGAGCAACTCCAGATAGCCAGCGAAATGGTTATGATTCGCAAATGAGCCAAACGGTGAGCTTAAATCACTGAGCGGCGTTCTGAGCCAGTAAAATTTTCCATTCCAGGTAAAATGCTGGATCAAGGCAAAAAGAGAAAAAGCAAAGCCATATATGGCTAAAAAGCTAACCATCACACGCAACCGTTCCCGGTTAGTAAAGAAATTTGCACATAAAAGGAAAACTACCAGTGCGGCAAATAAAATTACGGTTACTCCACGGGTTGCCTCAACATCCTGGGACAAACTTTTATTCGCCACTCGCAGGCTTTGAATTAGCCCAAAAACAAAAAATATGGTAAGCGGCCACGTCGCAGCAGGAATTTTTAAATTCAATCGTTGATCCAGGATGGCTTTAAACCCCCAAAGCAAAATCAATCCTCCAATCAGTATTTCGAGCAAAGCAATTGACCAGGCTTCTACTGCACCATGAGCAAGTGCAGCAAAACAAAGAACAGCTAAAATACCAATTGCGATCACATTATCTAATCTTGGACTCATGGGAATTTTACAGGGGAAAATAATTCAGGCTAAGTATTTTGGGCAAAGCAGTCCCTGTAAATCTTAGCCCCGAAGGGAAACCGCTGCCAGCGGCAAAACTATCGCGGCTAGTCCTTTGGGGCAGGAAGACAGAACCGCTTTTGGATAAATCAGGTTACGCCGATGATGACGTCCCCGTATGCTAATAAAACATATCCAAATCAAAGCCATTAAAGATGCAGCAGGCTACTACAGGGCATCATGACTGTCAATTTTTTCGTTATCATTCCGCCCAATCTGGTAACAGGTTGCTTATTTACCAATCCGGTCTTTTTAACCGAAATTTATCATTGACTATTTTATTCTGCCTACGCTAGAATGCGCTCCGACACAAAGTCATCCTCACAATCCGGCAAACTACTTTTGTAGATGACTTGCTTTCTATCAAACTTTTCAGATCGGAATCTTTAACTGCTCAACCTTCTTCATCCGATTCCTTCATCCCTGTGCCCAAAGGAAGATGTTAATGAAGTCCCTGCTTAGCTGGCAGTAGCCTGATATTTAGTTTATTGATTTTTCTTTTATCCCCGGTATTCAATAAGCTGAAAAATATTTCTTACTCCATTCTGAAAATTACGCTTAATTAGTAATTTCAAGTGTTCGTCACTGGAAACCAATAGCTTCCTGGTTATTGGATAACGGCTTTTTTATCACGGAGCGATGGCATGGTAACCATTTTGCCCAATGCAGATTGGGCAATAAGTACCTTTCGAGGTACTCAGCTCGACAGATCACATTCAACCACATATCAAATCTCAGGAATTTTTCCTGAGAGAGGGAAAAGAATATGCGAACCTCACATAAACTCACACAGATTTTTCTCACACTTCTCGTGTTGATTGCCTGCGCAGCAGCAGCAGCGGCACAAACAATCCCGAATGCTGGTGCTGCCGGTGCAGCTATTCCCAGCGATCAAAAACCGGGTTCAATGTTGTTTTACAATATCTATGACTCGAAAGCGGGCGACCCGTCACAAAACACCCGGTTCAATTTAACCAATACGCATCCGACCAGACCGGTCAATGTCCACTTGTTTTTCATCAGTAAGGCGAATTGCTCAATTATGGATCAATACCTTTGCGTCACGGCAAATGGAACCATAACGTTCTTCGCCTCTGATATGGACCCAGGTGAAACAGGATTTATGTTTCTGGTAGCTACTGACTCTGAAGGTGTGCCTTTCAATCACAATTATTTGATTGGCGATGAGTACATCAAAAGTCAGTTTGGCACAGCCAACTATTTCCAGGCTAACTTAGGAGCCGAAGCCTTCTCTGCTCGCCAACTATGGAACCCTGTTACTGCCACGGCGACGCCCTGGGCAGATGGTACATCCGGTGTTGTCTGGACGGTTGACCCTTCACGAACGGGTCTTTCCTATGGCGACTTCCAGGGACCCAACCCGGAAAACCAGTATGATTTTGTCCCTTACAAACTCGCGGTGGACAATATCCAAAGTCCCAAAGATGGTAACCAGACGCTTCTGATTCTCCACTCAATGCAGGGTAAAGTAGACGTGGCTGGTTCGATTGGGACGATTACTGGTCAGGTTTACAATGACCATGAAAAAGGATTCAGCTATCTGGTGCGGAATCTGAGCTGTCTTGAAACAAGAATTATTGATGATTCCTTCATCAAGCTGGTAGGGACATATTCCAAAGTTATTCCATCGGGAACAACTGGCTGGTTATATTTCTCCTCACCTGCTAACCCGGCTGGTATCCCCGATCTTGGGCTTTTAGGCTCCACCATCGTGGCAAACACAAAGGCAGGATTAGACAGCACGGCCTTCAATGGTGGACATAACCTGCATTTCTTATCGGTTAAGTCCAACCCCGGCTTTGCGGTTCCGATTATTACCGTTGGTGCAACCTGCAGAAACTTCTAAACAGGCCGCTATTCATCGGTTGAATCATCGCTCAATGAAAAGCAGGGAGCTGGATATTATCCAGCTCCCTGCTTTTTTTATATTACCCGCAAGCCTGCAATATTTCCTCGCCGTTGCCTGCCATCCAAAACGTATGATAGCTTTGGTTGCTGCCTGCAATAATAAATATCCGATGAAATACTTTTAAGTTAATTAGAAAACAGTGATTCCATTTCAACGTAAACGTTTTAATTCTAATTTTTCTCCGGCTAACTATGAGCGGCTTATTCAGTCGCTTGAGAAAAACGCTGGTCTGCACATTGAATTTCGAGTCAGTGAAACCCCGGTTTTTTTGCCTGCCGAACTGCTACAGCAAATCGTTCAGTCGGCGGTTGACATTAACAAACAGTTACTTACCCCTGAATATCTGGCAACCACAGACCGGTCTATTTCGAGCGATTTTTTTGCCCCTCAGCAAACAGCACATCCGACCTTTATCCAAATTGATTTTGCTATTACTTGCGAGGCGGATGGTTCATTTGCGCCGAAGCTGGTTGAGCTACAGGGTTGCGCTTCAATTCATGCTTTTCAACTCCTGCTTTCACAAGCCTACCAGAATATCTACGGGCTAAAGGACGCCAGTTATTTATTGCCTGGAATGAACGACAAAAATTATGTCGAACTATTGCGTCGGACAGTTATTGGCAGGCACTCACCAGACGAAGTAGTTTTGCTGGAGGTTGAGCCAGAACAGCAAAAAACGCGCCCTGATTTTGTCGTGACAGAACAATTGCTCGGCGTCAAAACTGTAGCTATCAATGAAATTATCAAGCGCAAAAATCAGCTTTTCTATCCCCGGCAGGGACGCGAGATTCCCATTAAGCGCCTTTACAATCGCGTGATAGTGGACGAGTTAATCCGCAAAAATACGCAGTACAATTTTGCTTACCGCGATGAACTCGAAGTCGAATGGGCCGGGCATCCAAACTGGTTTTTCCGGCTCAGTAAATTTTCGCTGCCGTATCTCAAACACAAATCAGTTCCTCGTTCCTGGTTTCTCAATCAGCTCAACACCTATCCTGAAGATTTAGCAAACTTTGTCCTCAAACCATTATTTTCATTTGCCGGGAGCGGCGTTCAGGTCAACATCACCCGCGCCGATCTTGACGCGATTCCTGCGGCTGAGCGTGAAAATTATCTCTTACAGGAAAAAATCAATTATGGAACCGTAATTGAAACTCCTGGCGATCCGGCGAAAGTTGAAGTGCGGGTGATGTTCCTCTGGCCGGATGATGATCCTGAACCAACTCCCACAATGCTACTGGGTCGAATGAGCAAGGGCGCGATGATGGGCGTTGACTTCAACAAAAACAAAACCTGGGTTGGCGCCTCGGCTTGTTTTTTTGACTTATGAGAGTATTGGCAATTGATTACGGCTCCAAAGCCATTGGCGTAGCGATTTGCGACGAATTGCGAATGACCGTGCGTCCGCTCACGACCATTCGCAAAACTGGTCACAGTCACGAGCAAATTATTGAGCAGCTAAAAAACCTCGTTGAAGAAAACGAAGTTGTCACCTTAATTGTCGGCTTACCAATCAGGCTGGATGGGTCAATTGGCGAGGCGGCAGAACGAGTAAAAAAACTCATCGCCCAATTACAAACCGTCATCTCAATTCCGGTCATTGCTCAGGATGAACGATTAACTTCACGCGAAGCGGAAGAGATGATGCGCGAACTTGGCTTTGATATGCGAAAGCGCAAGGAAAAATCCGATGAATACGCGGCAGCAATAATTTTACAGGATTATCTTTCAAGTCATTAAAACGCAGGTAAGCGTATCGTCTGTTCACAAAATCATGCAAATAACTTCAACTCATAAAAAACTACTGATAGGAATTTTAGCGTTTCTGGTTGTACTGATTGGCGGAACTGCCTTTTGGCTGAACAGTGCCATCAAGCGTCCTTATCCACATTCGGCAACCGAAAAAATCATTACGATCCCCCCCAAAAGCAGCACCAGCTTTATCGTGTCAAAACTGCATCAGGAAGGTGTGATCAGTAATCCCACCGCTGTTTCGCTGTGGCTGAAAACATTTGGACGCGGCAAGGTGCTGAAGACCGGAGATTATCAATTTGATTCGCCAATTACTCCGTTGCAGGTCATTGACAAGCTTGTCCGCGCCGATGTGGCAACCCGCAAACTCACAATTCCTGAAGGTTATAATCAATGGGAAATTGCCGACAAGCTGGCTGCCCCTTTGCCAGGGATGAAAGAACCTCCGCCCGCCAATCGTGACGAATTGTTACCGCTTTTCAAAAATATAAAATTGATTTCAGACCTTGATCCGAAGGCGACAGATTTGGAAGGGTATCTTTTTCCTGACACCTACGAATACACAACTACAACCACGCGCGCACAATTAGTTGAAGCGATGGTCAAGCGTTTTCGTAAGGTCTACACCGGTGAATTACAAAGCAAAGTCCGTGCGTTGGGAATGAATACGCGGCAGGCGATTACGATGGCTTCGCTCGTAGAGAAAGAAGCGAAGGTTGATAAAGATCGTGAATTAATTTCTCAGGTGTATCACAAACGCCTGAAAATGAAGATGAATCTAGCCTGTGATCCGACGGTAATTTATGGAGCAATTCTGGCGGGAAAATACAAATGGAATGGCAAGATTTATCAAAGCGATCTTGATCGTGACACGCTTTATAACACTTACAAATATCCTGGGATGCCGCCCGGCCCAATTGCCTCCGCAGGTAAACGAGCGATTGAAGCAGCCTTAAATCCGGCCCAAACTGATTATTTATTTTTTGTGGTTGATGGCGTGAAGCGCGATGGCTCGCACATCTTTACCACCAATGGAGCCGATCACGAACGCGCCGTTTCAGCCTATCGGCAAATGGAACACGACCAACAATCCCAATCGAAATAATTAATTTGGACGGGCGGAATTTCACTTTACAAATTGTGAAATCCCGCTCTGTAACTGGCTCGCCATATCCTGCCTTGAATCATCCACGAGTCAATAAAATCAAGGACTTTACGGTTTACCCGGTTTCGCTGACATCACCATTAATGATTTGGCTATCGGCGGATTTGAGGAACCGTCCAATTCATAAATAACACGATCACCAGCCTTGACCTCTGCCAATGCAATCTCCTTCCCTTCCTTCATAATTTTCGTGTCGGGACTGACTGCCATTGTTTTTTCCGCACCTTTTTCATCCTTGACTGCCAATTCATTTTTTGCTGTATCAATGGCAACGACCTTTCCGGCCTCCGCTTTCATCGCCCCATCCTGCCCAACGGCAGAGGAGTTAGCTGACTTATCCTGAGCATAGGTCAGACCGACTCCGGCAACAATAATCATCATCCATCCAGCAAATACTAAAGTAAACTTTTTCATAATCACTTCTCCTCGTTAATTATATTTATCTGACTGCGGGCTGAACCATCTGCCACGCAACCTGAAGGTTATAGCTGCGAGTTATTCGCAACTCCTGATCCGCTATCCACAAAATACGAAAACAGCCAATGAAATCAGGGCTAAATACATTTATGCTGCTCCGATCTCAACTCGGTTTTAGCTTTTGTAATGCAGTTTGGGGATACTGTTTAGAGAGCAAGAACTATGCCGCCCGACTGTTTAATCCTTAAACCAGTAATGATGAGAGAAGATTAAAATTCTGAAGACACATTTTATTAAAGGCCGAAATTAGTGATTTATGGTAAGAAATTCATACTTTGCTATGTAAGAAGTGCCCGTTGGCATGATATTCGAGTCAGCCCATAAATTTTGTGCCTTAAATTATGCTTTGTAGGCGAACAGCTTTTGGCTAATCAGGCAAAAGTAAAGTAGGATCACTCATCAATTGATGTGATAATAAAAAAACCACCCAAGCAAGTAGTACGATTGAAAGCTTCGGTGTTAAGCCACAATGATTTTTATCAGGAGACGACATTGACTATTGAGAAAAATACTTTAGCTCCAGAAGAAGCAGATCGAGTCCTTACCGATTTATTAAAAGAGACCGCGACCGGAAGCCTCCGCTGGGGTTTTCAACCGCCCGCCACGGCGCAGGCCAATCGGGGTAATATGCATTTTGTATTGCGCCTGCGGAAAAGAGTGTATCGGCTCACAGCCCGCCGCGATGGCAGTAAACAAGTCGGGTTAGTCATTGAGCGGACAGAAGCAGAAAACGATTTCTTAACGAAGCTTTTCCGCCTGGCGATTGGGGAGCAGGAATAAATCAGGTTTTGCTGGTGACAGGACTCTCCAATCCAGCCCTTTGTGCAGATTCAGCGACTTTGCTCACTTCGCCTTTTTCAGTGATCAAATTGACAATATCCACCTACATCAAAGCGTTATAAATTAAGTAGTACGCGAGTGTAAGCGAGTGCGCTTACACAACCATAGTGTCTCGGCTCGAAAGCTTACTCGCTCACGCTCGCGTACTGTTACGGATGATTGACGCCTCTCAATTACTTCTTCAGTTATTTATTAAGGATCAAAACTCCCCACGGACTCCCGGTCAATTTAAGTTTCTTCGTCACCGCCTGACTCGCCACATCAATTACAGAGACATCATTTGACGGACCATTTGCAGTAAAGAGCGTTTTTCCATCGGGCGTAATTGCGATGCCCCACGGACGTTGTCCGACTTCAAAATTTGCAGTGGTTCGATTCGTAGTTGTGTCTATCACAAACACTTTTTTGCCGCGTCCGGTACTGACATAAAGAGTTTTGGCGTCGGGCGCAAGGGCTAATCCCATCGGCTTAATTTCTCCCGCCGTGCCGAGCTGAATGTCTTTCATTTTTTCGTTTTTGACGGTATCAAGCAACGCGATAGACCCAGCGGTTTCGGCGTTGACATAAGCGTGTTTACCGTCCGGTAAAAAGATTACATTGCGCGGACGCCCGCCAACTTTAATATTTTTCACCAGCTTTTGTGTGGCGACATCAATCACCGAAACAGTCCCATCATTTTCAGAAGTCGAATAGACTTTTTTGCCGTCTGGCGAGAGCGTCACGCCTTCCGGTTCTTCGCCTGTTTTAATGGTGACCCCTAATTTTCCTGTACTTAAATCAACAAAGCTGATGCCTGCGGCGTCTTCGTTGGAGATGAACATCGTTTTTCCATCAAGGCTGATCGCAAAATTTTCAGGGTCGGAACCACCAGGTAAAACTTTGACAATTTTATTTAGCTCAACATCGTAGACGCCAATGCCATCCGCACTTTTATCAGGTGGCGGCAGCTTGCTTTCGTCTACACCTGGCGGCGCGAGCGGTGATCCGCTGAGGGCGACATAAATTGTTTTTTGAGCGGGGCTGGCGTGAATTCCACGTGGACGTTTGCCGAGCTTCACTGTTCCGATGACTTCGAGCGTAGCGCCGTCAATGATGCTCAGGTCGCCGGAAGTTTCATTCGTGACGAAAATCCGATAGCCGGATTTCCATTCAGGACTTGGGGCGGGAGTTTTTGACGCAGTTGCAGTTGGTGCAGTGTTGGCGGGCGGGTTTGAGCAACTGGCGGCAAGCAGTGCGATGATAAAAATAAGCAATAACTGGGGCTTCATAAGTTCTCCTTAAAGGTACAATAGGCGTCCCGCCTGTCACATTTTCAAGATTCGACAGGCAGGACGCCTATCGTACCTTAAATTCAATTTCGCTCTTACTCGCAGGTGCGAGCGTGACTTGTTGTTCTTGTTTTCCTAATTCTTCGTGCCAGATTTCGAGCGTGTAATTTCCTGGCGGCACATCATGAAGCGTGAAGGTTCCATCGGCTCCAGTGACGGCAAAATATGGATGCGCCACCGCACCTACCCAGGCTTGCATCCACGCATGAATATTGCATTTCACTTTTATCATGATTTCGGGCTGCGTGAATTTTCGCGTGAACGGTTCGGTGTCGGGAGCCTGACTCTGATTCCATTCGCGGTTAATTTCCGGCATCGGATGAATGTTATGCGTCACGGGATCAGAATTTTTTACCTTCAGCGTTTGCCCAACCTGAATACCAAGCACGCGCGGATTAAACCAGCAACCATTTTGATCAATAATGACGGGATCGGCAGGCGGTTCAAAATTTTTGCCTTCTAATCCCTGCTTGATGTAAACGAAAACATTGGCAAGCGCGCCTTCAGAATTTGCGGCGATACTTTCATCAGAAACAGCTCTCAGATGCAATTTTACGCATTGCGGGTCGGCATCCATGTTGACGATTTTGTGCGAAGATTTTTTGCCGGAATAAATGATTTTGCCAGAAATTGTACCAGCGGTTTTTGCATCAACCTTGTACCAGCCCGAAGCGGTTTCTATTTGCTTCGATGGTTTTACCGCACAAGCAAAGCTGAAACATAACAATAAAAATATTGCGTAACGAAAGATAGTTTTCATTTGTTATCGCTCCCTTTTCTGTGCCTTCCTCCGAATTTGCAACGCTACCTTTTCAATACCTTCTGCTACGTTGCGCCACGCCGAATCTTTATCTGACCATTTTGTTACTGCTAATCCATCTTTCGGCAAGCCTTGAATTTTAGCAAATGGCGCTTTGTCCCAATTCACATCGCGGATGATGATGGGAATGACAACGGCTTCTTTGGCTTCGTGTCGTTCCAGTGCGCGTGTCATCTCAACCTCGTAGCAATAATCTGAAGCAATGAAATCTGCACTGACCAATAACAAAATAATTTGAGTGCTTTCCAGATTGCGGTCAATTTCGCCTTTCCATTCTGTACCTACCGGAATCATTCGATCATGCCACGCGTCAATCAAACCTTGCCGTTGCAATAATTTCAGATGCGTTTCCAAATCCAGGCGCATCTGTTCGTCCTTGTGCGCGTAGCTATAAAACAATCGTACACTTTCGTTTTGTAGTTCCATCACGCGCTCCTTTGGGTCTTTGCGGCGTGTGCCGGGCAGGTCTATGCCGTTGAGCAACTGTTGCACATCCACTTGAATAATTTTCTTACCGATAACTTTTGGAAATGTTTTTACCGCATTCACTTCATAGATAAGTAACTCATCATAAGTTACGGCATCATCAGGATAATCAAAGAGCGGCACAAGTTCTGTAGGTGTGAATTTCAAATCGCGGTGGATGCGCTCAAAGTCTGAACGAATGATTGCCAGCAAGCGGCGGCGCACTTCGGCTTTGCCTGCTACGTGAATGAAGACGCGCTTGTCCACGACATCGGCTTTGACCAATGCGCGGCCTTCTTCAAAGCGTAAAATTACGCCTGTGCGCCAGCGATGCGCGTCCTCAATTAATCCGTGAGTACGCACGATGAAGCGTGGTAACAAGCCTTCAGGTAACACTTCGTATTCATAGCGAAAATTCAGACATTCTGCCGGATCAAATTCGCTCGCGGCTTGTGGCTGTTGTTTGTCGAGCAATTCGGGAATCAGGTAATGCGAGTCATTGTCGGGGAAGGTAAAGCACAACTCGAACTTTTTCATCAGGTCGAGAACGAACGGATGCATGTGTTTGGGGTAATCTTTTTCCGACAAAATACCTTTCAGGTCGCGCACCCGCAACTCACCTTTTTTATCCGCAAGTAATGGTGCGTTGAGAATTGTATAAATTCCTTCTGTCACCCATTGCGGTTTCAGTACATGCGTATCTTGTAAGCGTTCGTCTTCACGGAAATTGAGCATTACGCCCAAGTCATGCAGGTAACGCCCCAGCAGGTTTTGTTCTGCTTCAGATTTTACTTTTAACCCTCGGCACGTCTTACGATATTCATCAAAGCTGATAAAGCTCTTACGTGTTTTGGGCAGTTTATCTTTGACTGCAAACCATTCTGTTGGGAAGCCATCGCGCAAATGTGGCAACGCGTCGATCTCGTCTTTGATGCGACGGTGCAATTCATCTATACCTGAACGATCATCACAATCAGTTTTGATAAAGCCACGAATGAAAGGGTATTTGCCCTGTAACTGCCGCTGGTTTACATCAAACGAATGTTCGCGCTGTTTGTTGAGTACGACCAGCACAGGCGATTCGCCGCCAAAACTTTCGATCAGCTTTAACCAGTATTCGGCATCCTGATCCTCTACACCTCCGCGTCCGCTCAGCACCAGCAGGTACAGGCTGCGCCGTGTCAGGAAGAATTGATGTGTTGCGTGCATAATCTCCTGCCCGCCGAAATCCCAGACGTTCAGATGCGCTTTTTCATGGCTGTTGGGCAGCGGCACATCCCAACGAGTGATCTGGATGCCTTCGGTCTTTTTCTCTTTGCCGAATGTATCGTGAACTAGCCGATTGACCAGCGACGTTTTGCCGACTTCGCCGCGCCCCACCAAGATCAATTTGGCTTCGAGCAGCGGGCGTTTGGGGCGGAAATAATAGCTGAGAATGTCTGCCGGACGTGCGGGCTGCGTACGGTTTTTGGAGCTAAAAGCTTCTCGCTCGGTTATCCCCAATATTTCCGCTGGAATACCGAGAGCAGGATTTTCGTGAAGGAAAAGTAAGATTAGGCTCTTGCACTCGCTCAATGCAGCGGGCACTTCTTGTAATTGATTGTTGCTGAGACTAAGCATCTCAAGTTGCCGTAACTGACCGAGAACAGCGGGTACTTCTCGTAGTTGATTGCCCTGAAGAAGAATAACCCGAAGCTGCTGCAGATCGCCCAATGCAGCAGGTACCTCCCGCAGGTTATTGCCGTGGAGGAAAAGCATCTCAAGCTGCTGCAACTCGCCCAACGCAGCAGGTATTTCCGTAAGTCCGAGACCGGATAGAACCAACTCAGTCGCTTTCTTTCGCCGCGCCTCAGCAATCCGCCTTTCCGCTTCCGCCATCGGATCGGACACGGGTGCATTGGCGGACGGCTTTGTCTGACGAATGGGATTTTTCAGCATGGCTCTGGACTTCTCCTCTTTAACATTTCCGCCAGAAAATATCAGCGACGTAACAGCTACATTGCGTCAAAGTAAATTCGACTCAAAATATAATTACTGATCGGGTGGCCCCGTGTTCGCAGGTGTTTCTCCTGTCAGCGACTCAAGGAATTCGATCAAATCCTGCTTCTCCTGCGCAGTTAAAATCAGCGGCTTAATTTCTTTATCCAACTGCGGATTCGAGCTTCCGCCGCCGATATAAAAATCTATTACTTCTTTCAATGTTTTCAGGCTCCCATCGTGCATATACGGCGCAGTTTTTGCAACGTTGCGCAGGCTAGGTGTACGAAAGGCTCCGCGATCCGTTTCAATTTTTGTTTGACTGAAACGACCTAAATCTTTTAGTTCTCCGCTTGCATCCATTCCGGCTCCGAGGTTATGAAATTTTCCATCCGTGAAAAGAGTAGAACTATGGCAAGTCGCGCAATTTCCTTTGTCTTTATTATTGAAAACTTCCATTCCTCGCGTGGCGGAGGCGCTTAAAGTTTTTTTGTCAAAAGGCGAATTTCCGCTCAGTAAAGTACGTTCAAAGCTGGCGATGGCTTTTTCAATTTTGTCCATCGTGATCGCACCGCTGCCAAAAACTTTGGTGAATTCTTTCCGGTAGGACTGATCCGCATTCAGTTTGGTGGCACAAGCTTCGTGCGGCAAATTCATTTCGATTGGATTGCCAATGGGCTGACTGGCTTGTTGCTCAAGG
>JANMKB010000432.1:0-11378 GCA_031371805.1 Blastocatellia bacterium
AAAGCCGATGGCTTTGTAACCAAAAATTGCTTTCTTGGAAAAGGTGGGAATGATTTCGCTGATAATCGCCATCCCCGGCAAAATCATAATGTAAACCGCCGGATGCGAATAGAACCAGAAGAAATGCTGGAACAACACAGCATCACCGCCCATTTTCGGATCGAAAATTCCAATTCCCCAGGCGCGTTCAATAATCAACATCAACAAGGTAATCGCCAGCACCGGAGTCGCCAACACCTGAATCAAACTCGTCGCGTAAATGCCCCACACAAACAGCGGCATCCGGCTCCAGGTAATTCCTGGTGCGCGTAATTTATGCGTCGTGGCAATGAAGTTCAGACCCGTCAAAATCGAAGAGAATCCCAGCACGAAAACACCAAACACCATCCAGATGACTTTGCCTTCTGAGCCGACACTGTAGGGCGTGTAAAATGTCCAGCCCGTATCTACGCCGCCATAAACAATCGAAGCAATGGCGATAATGGCTCCGGTCACATAGATATAAAAGCTGAAAATATTCAGGCGCGGAAAGGCTACGTCTTTTGTCCCCAGCAACAGCGGCAAAACGAAATTCCCCAGTGCCGCCGGAACCGCCGGGATGATAAACATAAACACCATGATCGCGCCGTGCAGCGTGAACACCTGATTATACTGGTGCGCGGTCATGATAGTTTTGCCTGGTGTGAATAGTTCCAGACGCACCAGCAATGCCATCACACCGCCCACAAAAAACATTGTCAGGACTGAGATCAAATACATGATGCCGATGCGTTTGTGGTCTAACGTGTAGACCCACGACATGATGCCAGTCCCACCGTCTTTATAAAAACTTAAATGCTCTCCCGTATGTTCAGCGCTTCCGTGATTGTTGTCTTGCATATAAATCTCCTCGTAAATCAAATGGACAGCGACGTTATTTCAAACTCTTAATGTATTCAGTGATAGCAGCTATCTCTTTCTTATTCAGTAATCCCTGATAGCTTGGCATTTGATTAGCATAACCTTGAGCAATTTTCGCCGCAGGATTAACAATAGACTCACGTATATATTCTTCATCTACAGTTGCTACTGAGCCTCCCTCTAACGGCTGCTTCCCTTGCCACAGACCTTTCCAACTCGGTCCAGTCATTTTACTTCCATCTACTGAATGACAAGTAATACAAGCTTTTGTTTTATAAAGTGCTGCGCCAACTTCTGCCGTAACCACCATTTTCGGATCACCCTCATCCAAATATTTGAGGTATGCCTTTGGTTCCATAACAAAAAGTTTAGCTAACATACCTGAATGCCCGTCACCACAATATTCCGTACAAAAAATCTGATGGTCGGCGATGATCCCAGTAACTTTATCCTTTGCCTCACCACTATCTGTTGGAGTAAACCAAAGCGAAGTATAACGCCCTGGAGGAAGATCGTGCTTAACCCGAAAATCAGGAATAAAAAAACTATGAATAACATCCTCAGAAGTTAGAATCAATTTGATAGTTTTTCCAGCAGGGATATGAAGTTCATTTAATTCTTTGAATCCATTTTTATGCTCAAATTGCCAGACCCACTTCTTGCCAGTCACATAAATTTCTTCTGAATCCGCCGGGGCATTACCCAGATTCATAAAATCCCAGAAGCCCCACACCGCAATCACCAGACAAAGAATTGAGGGAATAACGCTCCACGTTAATTCTAAACCTAAATGATGCGTAATGCGCGGAGTTGGTTTGGCTGTTTCTCCGGCGCGGACACGATATTTGAAGACGAAATAAAACATCGGCCCGATAACCAGCATGAAAAGCACGACACTGAGCCAGAAAATAAAGCCGTATAAATTGTCAACGGCTGCCGCCTCCGTTGCATTCTGCGGCGGCAGAAATGGTGACCAGACTGAAGATTGTAAAAAGATATTCATATCAATTGCTCTCAAACATGCGGCTCCACCGGTTTGCCATCTTCTTCCCAGATGTTACGGTTTCCGCCCTGTCCCTTGAATTCACGACGCCAGAACAAAAATAGCGCACCGCCCAGGAACAGCATTATTAATAAGCCACCTATTTTCATGGCGCTGGTGGCAGCCATCACATAAGAACGCGAACTCGGATCGTATTTATAACAGTACAACATGAAGCGGTCTACGACGGTGCTGATTTTGCCTTGTGAGGCCTCCGCCAGCGCAAGCCGCATATCACGCACCTGGTAATCAATGCCGGGCAAATACCGCGAAATTTTTCCTTCAGGTGTCAGGATTGTAGTCACTGACGGATGAGCAAATTGTTTTGTCTCCTCATCCCACTTGTACCGAAACCCGATTTGCTCTGCTAATTTTTTAGCATTGCCATCTTTATCAACCAGGACGTGCCAGCCTTTATCTGAACCAGGCCGGGCATAATCCTGCATAATCGAATTTTTCTTGGCGGCGGCCAGCACCGAATTTTCTTTGGGATCAAAGCTGATGGTCACAACTTCGATTTCCTGCCCCGGCGTATAAGCAACCTGTTTAAGCGACCTGACTACGCCTTGCAGCACCATCCCGCACAACATTGGGCATGAGTAATAAACCAGATTAAGAACAACTGGTCGGCCTTTGCCGAAATAATCTTTGAGCGCAACTGTCTGACCGTTTTCGTCAAGAAACGTCAGGTTCGGATCAACCTGACTATTCAGCTTTTCATCCAGCGCGACATCCTGAATTTCGGCAGGTTTTTGGTCGGCTTTCAGCAAAACCTGAGCGCGAGTGTTGCCACTCAGTAAACTGCAAAAAATTAGCAAAGAAAATAAAATTCGAGGGATAGACCAGCTTTGCTCTTTTACCGCAGTGACAAATTTTATGTCGCCATCTTTCATTTACTTCTTATATCCCGCCGCTGCACTTTTCGCGGCTTCCGGCTTAGCAGGCGTGACCGCTGCCGCTTTGACTTCAGGCTTAGCCGCAACCGGAGCGGTTTCAACTTTGGGCTGACTGGTCTTTGCCTCTTCAGCCATCAACTGCATTGCCCGCTCAACCGGAATGCGAACATTCCCTTTTTCCTTGTCAATGTACTGATAACCGCTCAGCTTCGCATCTTCGCTTTTGCGCAGTTCCTGTAATTCAACATATCGTCCTTCGTTGAGCTTCTTGTTCTGCTCAGCCTCTCTGGTCGAAGTAAACATCCAGGACAAGAGAATAAAAGTTGCCACCAGGAAAAGGCACGCCGCGATCAGCAAAAATGCAATCAGGTTGTTTTTCGGTTCCTGTGCCTCATAATCAAAAAATTCTTCTGACATTTTAATTCCTATCTAATGCAATATTGTGTCTAAATTTTCCGCAATCCTTGTGGAGCAATTAAATATTGCTCGTGTCGCATTTAAGCATTCTCGAATTCCAGCGACTCTGCAAGGAAAGGATCGCCCGATGGCACAATGCTGTGTTTACTCAACTGATTCAAAAAGAAGAAAGCACAGGTACCTCCAATTGCACACCAGGTTGCGAGATTCATCCAAAGGCTGCCCCACGCCACGCCAAGTGGATTCCGCACAGGCATCACAATCCAGAAATGATCCAGCGCATTAATAAAAATCATCCAGGCTGCGACTACGGGCAAAACTACCGGATGACGCTTGGCCCAGCGCGAAATCAAAGCCAGAAACGGAAACACAAAATGCCCGAACAAAAGCAACCAGCTAACGTCTCTCCAGCTTCCAACTTTGCGTGCCTGAAAGAAAATTGTCTCTTCCGGCAGGTTCGCATACCAGATCAGGAAATATTGTCCGAACGCGATGTAAGACCAGAAAACTATAAAGGCAAACAGTAATTTACCAATGTCATGGTAATGCTCAACGGTAATTACTTCACCCAGCGTTCCATTCGCCCGCAGCCACACACAGATTAAAGCCAGCAGCGCCATAAATGTGACGCCGCCGCCAGCAAAGTAATAAACTCCCCACATCGTTGAATACCAGTGCGGTTGCAACGACATCAACCAGTCAATGGCGGCAAATGAGGCGCTCAAAATCAGGAGCGGAACGCCTGGTGCGCTTAGTTTTGCCGCGTTACGGGTTTCCTTCGGATCACCGCTTACATCCTGCCTGACCGAGTAGCTGTACAACTTCCAACCAACAAAACACCAGATTGCCAGAAAAATAACTGCCCGGATAATGAAAAAAGTTGGATTCAAATATCCGCTTTTACCTTTTAGCAGCGGATCATTGGCAATGACCGGATTTTCCAGATGCGTCCATTCATACAGCGAATGCATGCCAATTAAAATTGGAATAAAGAGCGGCGCCAAAACCCAGAAAGTAAGCATCGCGGTTTCCGCCAGACGACGAACAACCACGCTCCATTCAGCCTGCGTCAGGCGCTGGAACATGACAAAAAATGCTGCCCCAATGCTTAAGCTAAGCCAGTTAACATAACTCGCCAAATAAGCTGAATAAAACTGATCGCGGTTGGAAACGAAAGCGATAATGCAGCCAACCCAGCCAAGTACCGCCAACCCCATAAAAATAGGCTTGTATTTATTGACCAACTCGCTTTTGATTTGAAATGAACCGTGTGTGTTAGCCACAATGTCCTCACTCTAAAATTTACTTTTTCGCAGGTGATACCGAAGCAGCAGGTGATGTTCCTGGCACCGGAGAAATCGCCACCGCCGGAGTTGCCGATGGGTCTTGCGCTTTGACGTCCGCTCCCGCAGCAACATCTTTCACATTCGCATTCTGGCTGCGTTGCAGGGCGCGCACATAAGCGACAATTGCCCAGCGGTCACTGACCGGAATATTCCCGCCCAACGGTTGCATCGTGCGAATGCCGTGCGTAATCACATCGAAAATGTGACCGTCCTGAATTTCCCGCAGGCGCGAGTCCTGCAAATTTGCCGGCACTAATGCGCCCTGAGACTTAATTTTGATAATGCCATTGCCTTCGCCCAAACGTCCATGACAGACAGAACAATTGATATTAAATCGCTCCTGACCGCGTTTGAGTAAAGCTTCTGTCACTGGTACAGGATTGTTTTTGATGAGTCCTCCGCTGGCATCTTTACCGGTGGAAAGAATGTCATCTTCCTGCAATTTTCCAAACGCAATCGTCCCCGGAAGCGCCGCACGATTCGACCGTCCATCGGCATAAAAAGCATTGGCAGATTGCGCTTTGAACTTCTGCTGATTGTCCATATCCGGGTGAACTTGCAAGGGCGGCGTGTTGCCCTCTGGTCGCAAACCGCATCCGGCAAGCGCACCAGCCACAACGAACAAAAATAAAATGCGACGTGTCATTTGTCTCTCTCTGTTATGCGTCAACTAATTGCACTTCTTCGCCGCCGAGGTCGCGCAAAAATTGGAGCGTCTTCTCGGCATTAAATTGTGGGTCTTTCGCTTCAATCGAAACTAAAAAGCGATCATTCGTAATGCGTTTAGAAACTTCTGCGTTGAAAATCGGATGATACAAAGTCGGCAGCCCGTTGAATAATCCCAGCATCCCAAACACTGCGCCAAAAGCAGAAAGCAAAATCGTCGCTTCAAACATAATGGGCGTTGCAAATTCAGGCGCAAAAAAAGGCTTGCCACCAATAACCAGTTTGTAATCAACCGCGCCTGTCCACCATTGCAAAAGGAATCCGCTCAGCAATCCGATGGCCCCGCAAGCCAGAATAAAGAACGGCAGCTTTGACCTCTTCATACCCATTGCCTGATCCAGGTGATGAACTGGAAATGGCGTGTGACAATCAAATTTACTATAGCCAGCCAGCCGCACTTTGCGAGCGGCTTCCAGAATTTCTGTATCAGTTTTGAAGGCTGCAATCGCGCCGTAAATCTTGTTTTGTGCCATAAGCTTTTTTGTCTGGCAAACCATTTGGTTGCGGACATCCCCTTAATGTTTGCTATGTCCCTGAGCCTTGTGTAACTGCCCCGCCAAAACCCCCTTCACTTCCGCCAGTGCAATCACTGGAATAAATCGAATGAACAACAAAAACAAGGTCATAAACAATCCAAACGTTCCAGCAAAAGTCAAAATATCAACAAACGTCGGTCTGAAATATCCCCAGCTTGACGGAAGGAAATCACGGTGCAACGAAGTACCAATAATCACGAATCGCTCAAACCACATTCCGATATTAATCACAATCGAAATAAAGAACATAAACGGAATGCTGGTGCGCAATTTCTTTGACCAGAAACATTGTGGCGAAACTACGTTGCAGGTAAACATCGTCCAGTAAGCCCACGCATATGGCCCGAAAGCGCGATTGAAGAAAGTGAACTTCTCGTACATATTCCCGCTGTACCACGCCATAAAAAATTCCATGGTGTAGGCGTAACCGACGATGCTGCCCGTGACAAGCATGATCTTATTCATCACTTCAAGGTGATACATCGTGATGAGGTGCTGAAGATTCAACGCCCAGCGCGCCACCAGCATCAATGTCATCACCATCGCAAACCCTGAAAATACCGCGCCTGCCACGAAGTAAGGAGGAAAAATCGTCGTATGCCAGCCGGGAATTTTAGACACCGCGAAATCGAAGCTGACGATGGTATGCACAGAAAGCACGAGCGGCGTCGAAATTCCGGCTAAAATCATATAAGCGACTTCGTAATGCTGCCAGTGGCGATTCGAGCCGCGCCACCCCAAACTGAAAACACCGTAAATCACCTGACGTAAACGAGTCGTCGCACGGTCACGCAGGGTTGCCAGATCAGGAATCAAACCAACGTACCAGAACAGTAAAGACACCGTTCCGTAAGTCGAAACCGCGAACACGTCCCATTCCAGCGGACTGCGGAAATTAGGCCACATCCCCTGATTGTAGGGTAAAGGGAAAAGCCAGTAGGCAAACCAAATCCGCCCCACGTGGAAGCCGGGATAAATAGCCGCGCAAGCCACGGCAAACAACGTCATTGCCTCCGCCGCGCGGTTGATTGAGGTACGCCATTTTTGCCGGAATAAAAACAGAATCGCAGAAATCAACGTCCCCGCGTGACCGATACCGATCCAGAACACGAAATTGGTAATGTCCCAAGCCCAGCCAACCGGCTGGTTGTTACCCCAGACGCCAATTCCGGTCAGCACCAGATAGCCGAGCATCGAACCAAGCATCGCCGTTATGCAAAACGAAAGTCCAAAGGCGATGTACCAATTACGCGGCGTTTTGCCTTCAACCACTGTACTGATTTGTTCTGTCAGTGTCGCGTAGGTTTGCTCGCCTTCGATCAGCAGGGGTTTGATTAAAGGGTTCTTTTTAGGAACAGGTATTTCGTTTGCTACTGCTTGCATTCTTGCAGCTCCGTTGTTTTTTAAGCGGTTAGCAGATAAAAGCTAACCGCTATTTCTAGGCTTCTAATTCTTTGTTCACGTTCCGCAACTTCGCCAGATACGAAGTTCTGGGCTTGACGTTCAACTCAGTCAATAGCTGGTAATCACGCGCCTGTTTCTTAAGCTTTGAGACGCGACTTTGCGGATCGTTAATATTGCCGAAAATAATCGAATCTGCCGGACAAGCCTGCGCACAGGCCGGCGTGATTTCGCCGTCTTTAATCGGACGATGACCTTCGACTTTGGCCTGAATTTTGACCGTCTGAATTCTTTGCACACAGTAGGTGCATTTTTCCATTACGCCGCGCATCCGCACTGTGACATCAGGGTTCTGCACCATCTTTTCAGTTTCTGCCATGTCTTTGTGCCAGTTCAAATAATTGAAGCGGCGCACTTTGAATGGGCAGTTATTTGAGCAATAACGAGTACCAACGCAACGATTGTAGGCCATCGTGTTCAGGCCTTCTTCGTTGTGAACTGTCGCCGCCACCGGACAAACTTCCTCACACGGTGCATTCTCGCATTGCTGACAGGTCATCGGCTGCTGCACGGCCTGCATCTGATCTTCATTGAAAACCAGCGGCTTGGCCCCACCAATTGCAAATTCCGTACTCGGAACATTGGTAAAATACCGATCCATCCGAATCCAATGCATGGAGCGGCCACGCAAGACCTGATCTTTACCCACAATTGGAATATTGTTTTCTGACTGGCAGGCTAATACGCAGGCATTGCAACCAACACAGGTGTTGAGGTCAATTGCCATTCCCCATTGGTTACCTTCACTGTAATTAACTGGATGGGCATAAACGCTGAATACTTCAGCTTCCTCAACCATCTCTTTAATCACTTCCGGTTTTTTCACGAAATCATCCAGCGTGGCTTCGCGCACCAGATGGCGACCTTCCATGCTCCAGTGATCCTGCGTCGAAGCCAGTTTGTAAGTGCCACCGGTTTTTACAACCGAAACCCCCATCGCAAAATCCTGTGCGTCTGACGTACGCAGCAAATTGGCATTGCTTCCACCACCTGAACCTTTACCAGCCCGCTTGAATAAGCCCAGCCCGCTTCGTCCATAACCAAGCGAAATTGAAACGGAGTTCGGCGCGTGTCCAGGCAAAATCCAAACGGGTATCCGCAATTTTTGACCTTTAAAAGTCAACTCCACTTCATCTTCATTTTTCACGCCCAGCCGTTCAGCCATATCCCTGCTCATCAACGCTGCGTTATCCCAAACAAGTTTGGTCAGTGGGTCAGGAACTTCCTGCATCCAGGCATTGTTGGCAAACCGACCATCGTACAAACTGGCATCCGGCACGAAGTTAATTTCGATGTCATCTTTAGCCGCCAAAAGCACGCCACCAGTTGGTGGATTTTCGAGCGCGCCGCCAATTGCACCAGCGTTGACTGCTGGTTTGATTTCAGGAAAAGCCGTGCCAGCAATTACTCCATCGTGAACAGATTTATTCCAGGCCTTTTCACCACCCAGCGTTTTGAGCCAAAGATTTTTGACGATGTCATAGCCACTTTCCTGCGGATAACCGGAAACCGCCGCGAGCAATTCAAGCGCACTCTTGCCATTGAAAAGCGGTGCTACCAAAGGCTGCTGAATACTGGCGGTTCCGTCGTAAGAGCGGCCATCGCCCCAGCTTTCCAGGTAATGCGCCTCATTGATATGCCAGTCGCATTCAACGGCGGTTTCATCCTGATAAAGTCCAAGATGAATTTTAGTTGTGATGGCTTTGAGAGCGTCCAGGAATTTCAGATTGGCAGGCGCGGCATAAACAGGGTTGCCGCCAAGAATCACGAGCGTACTGACTTTTTTAGCGTTGGCATCATCCACTAACGTTTTTATTGAAGCGATACCGGATTCAAATTTTTCATCGAAAGCGCGAGTGTATTTAACCGAATCACCAGCCACTGTGCTGTTGATAAGGTTTGCGAGCGCATGGACATGCGCGGGTTGGCGTGAACCAACTACCACAACGGCTTTACCTTTGTTCGCCGTTAAATCTTTGGCAATTGCTGCGATCCATTTTTCGGCCAGCGGATTACCATTGAGTGAATCTGCATTTTTATCCAAACCGCCGACCGTCAACCCAAACTTTTTAGCGAGTGCCGCCAGAAATCCACCGATTTTACTGCTCTGCATCCGCAGGCGATGATCTGCCATTGCGCCCGTGACAGTGAAATTACTTTCCACCACATACAGGCGATTCATTTTTTCCGCGTTCACTGGCGCTGAAGGTTCAGCCGTTGTTTTGTGCGCTTCGCCTTCTTTCTTTTCTTCGGGCTTTTCTTCGTGGGTGGCAGTGCCATGTTCACCGTGCTCTTTAGCCTCAATATCAGTTCCGGCGCGGCGTTTCTTGGCAAAGTTTTTGACGTTCGCTGTGCTGCCGACATCGCAGCCCAGGAAATCTGCATCCAGCGCCAGAATCACATCAGCTTTATCAAAGGCATAGTGCACGTGAACAGGCTGACCGAACGCGAGGGCCGCACCAGACAACGCATTTTCATTCGAGATGGCGTCGTAGGTGTGCCATTTGGCCTGGGGGAAAGTTTTGGAAATGTAATCTTTCAATTCGCGCAAAGCAGGCGAGGAATTTGACTCCGCCAAAAACCGCAAACCGTCGCCTTGTTTGCCTTTTAACTCAGCAAAAACAGGGGTTGCAGCGGCTACAAAATCTTCCCATTTGCTTGCGACTTTGCTCTTCGTTACATTTTTCGAGCGATCCGGGTCATACAAATCAAGCACCGAGGCCTGTGCATAACCACTGGTTCCGCCCAGGCTGGCCGGATGATTCGGATTGCCTTCGACTTTGGTCGGGCGTCCATCATTCGAGCGCACAAGCAGGCCCTGTGACTGACCGCCAAAATTAAATGTCGTAGCGTAATGCTGCGGCGCACCAGGAACAATTTGTTCGGCCAGTCGCCCAGCCGCCGGAATAATTTTTTCAATCGGACGACGGCAGGCAGTCAATCCAGCCATGCCGATTCCGGCTGCCATCAGTAATAAAAATTTGCGGCGATCAACCTCGCTGGTGAATTCCGAAGCACCTTCGGGAAATTCACGATGCAAAAAGTTGCGGAACTCAGGTGTGTCCGACAACTGATCAAGGCTGCGCCAATATTGTTTTTCTGTCTTTTGTTCTACTGGTTTCATCGGTGACATCCTGCGCAATTTTCTACCGGCGGATGGATTTTGTTTTCGTTCTTGATCTTCATTCCGATTTCCTGCTGGGTTGTTCCCTGCGGCGGAGTCCAATCAAGTTTGGTCACAAATTCTTTCGGACGAAGGTGGTTTTCAGGATTTCTGTGGCATTCCAGACACCAGGCCATACCAAGCGGTTTTTGTTGTTGCACGACATCCATCTGGTCAATCCGTCCGTGACAACTAACGCAACTGATTCCGCCATTCACGTGGACTTTGTGCGAGAAGTAAACGAAATCGGGCAGCTTGTGAATTTTGATCCACTCGACGGGCTTACTCGGATCAGCAAAAGCTCGACGAATCGGCTCCAGCCTGGCGCTATCCTTCTTAACCGCTGTGTGGCAGATCATGCAGGTTTGTGCCGGCGGCACAGCAGCGAAATCCGCTTTATCAACTGTCGAGTGACAGAAGCGGCAATCCATGCCCATTTCACCTGCGTGCAATTTATGGCTATACGGTACTGGCTGAGTCGGCTGATAGCCAACGTCAAGCGAGCTAGGCGTTGACAGAAATTTGCCAATCGCTCCAATCGTACCAGCGGTGAGCGCCGCACCTACCAGAGCCAGCCTGATTGCGTTGTTGATCCACTTTGGAAAAGCAAGTTTTGATGCTTTCATAATTTTTGCCCCGTCAATAAACGGATAGCGATTTATTTCACATTACTTAGCTGGTCGGTTTTTCAAACATAAACTTATATCACCGCCTGATTTAAGCTTTACAAATGAGGAGTGGGTACTGCTAAGTTTTCACTGAATTACCAGCTAATATCTAAATTCGGGAAGCCAGCTTCTCCGAAGCGCGTAAGCTTACATGTCTTCCAGCCAAAACTGCAAGCCTTTCATCAGATTTCTACTATAAATTCACAAATTTTTTCAGTCAAGG
>JANMKB010000439.1:0-8796 GCA_031371805.1 Blastocatellia bacterium
GCAAGGGCGGCCTCGGTGGGCTGCCCTTCGGCCTCAAACGGCACTTGGTCAATGCCGCCCTTGCTGACGCGCGCGCCTACTCACACGAACGAAAGAGGAAACGACACATAGAAATGGGACAGACCTTAAAACTGGTGATGCTCATTGCGCTCGCCATTCTGAGTTTCGCGTATATTTCTCGATGGGTGCGTAACGTACGCCATGATCGCAAGGCAGAACCGTCATCGCCTGAAAGCGGGCTGCCCTCGCTTTTGCAGGCAGCGATTGGTTTTGTCACGAATTTTTTCGATACGCTGGGCATTGGGTCATTTGCGACGACGACAGCGGTCTTCAAGCTGCTGCGCATGGTGCGCGACGAATATATTCCGGGAACCTTGATCGCGGGACTCACGCTGCCGAGCCTGGCGCAGGCGTTCATTTTCATGACCGTCGTCAAAGTTGATCTGGTGTTGCTGGTGCTGATGATTGCGGCGATGATGCTCGGTGGATGGATCGGCGTGGGGGTGGTGGCGCGTCTGCCACGGCGCACGATTCAGGTTGGCATGGGCAGTGCGTTGTTGCTGGCGGCGGCATCCATGCTGATGAGTCAGTTCGGGCTGTTTCCGGCGGGCGGCACGGCGACAGGTTTGCCCTTCGCGCGGATGTGCATTGCGGTGGTCGTATATTTCCTGCTCGGCGGGCTGTTGACGTTGGGCATCGGGCATTACGCGCCGAGTCTGGTGCTGTTCAGCTTGTTGGGAATGGACCCGCACGCGGCGTTTCCGATCATGGCGGGCGCGGCTGCCTTCACCGGCCTCACGGCGGGTATCAGAGTGCTTGATTTGCGACGCTACGACCTGCGAGCGGCATTGGGCTTGACACTTGGCGGCATCCCCGCCGTGCTGCTTGCGGCGTTTGCCGTGAAATCGCTTCCGCTTGATGTGCTGCGCTGGCTGGTAGTCGTCGTTATCGTTTACACGGCAGCGATGATGTTACGCGCTGCTTACGCCGAACGGCGCACGTTCACAACTCCAGTCGAACAAGCCACATTCTTCTCGGATGATTCTCACCTATGAAATATCGTCACCGCGTTTTGGGCTTCTTATGTCTGCTCGCTGTCATTACCTATCTGGATCGTGTTGCCATCTCCGTCGCCGGGCCGCGCATGCAGGAAAGCCTCAACATCAGCCCTGAGATGTGGGGCTGGGTGGTCGGCGTATTCACCCTTTCGTATGCGCTCTTCGAGATACCGACCGGGCGTATGGGCGACCGCCTTGGCGCA
This sequence comes from Blastocatellia bacterium, assembly GCA_031371805.1. Lineage (GTDB taxonomy): Bacteria > Acidobacteriota > Blastocatellia > RBC074 > RBC074 > JAFDVL01. The sequence continues at coordinate 1,262 of JANMKB010000439.1, forward strand.
CGCCGCGTGCTGACACGGGTTGTGTTGTGGTGGTCCGCGTTTACGGCTTTCACGGGATTGACTGCGAATTATTACGTGTTGCTGGTAACGCGCTTTTTGTTCGGCGCGGGCGAAGCGGGCGCGTTTCCCAACATCGGCATCACCGTGTCGCGCTGGTTCCCGATCAGTGAGCGAGCGCGCACGATGGGCTTTGTCTGGATGTCAGCGCAACTCGGCGGAGCCTTCGCACCGCTGCTGATCGTACCAATTCAGATGCGCTTCGGCTGGCGAGCCGCATTTTTCGTGCTGGGGGCAATCGGCGTTCTCTGGTGCATCGGGTGGTATTGGTGGTTTCGGGATACACCCGCCGAAAAAGCGCAGGTGACACAGGCGGAGCGGGAAGAGATTGGCGAGCGCTCTTATGCGGATAACCACCATCTGCCGTGGACCATTGCGCTGCGAAGTCTGAATCTGTGGGCGCTGTTACTCGTGACGTTTTGTTACGTGTATGGGCTGTACTTTTTCATTTCGTGGCTGCACACCTTTCTGGTCAAAGGGCGTGGCTTCAGCGAAAGCGCTCTGTTGCTTTCGATAGCTCCCGGCATTCTTGGAGCAGTTGGGAATGTAGCGGGTGGGTTCCTGAGTGATGCGCTCACGCGACGCTTTGGTTTGAAATGGGGACGGCGCGGCGTTGGCATCATCGGGCTGAGTTGTGCCACGACCTTTACCATCGCCACGATTTTGACGACGAACCGATTCGCTACGCTGTTATTTCTTGGATTGGTGTATGCGGGCATTACCTTACAGCAAACTGTCGTCGCCGCCGTCATTATCGACATCAGCAAACAATACGTGGGAGGAGTTTTTGGATTGCTCAATATGATCGGGAGTGCAGGCGGATTTATGTTCTCTGTATCGTTCGGCTATTTCGTCAAATGGTTCGGCAGCTATGATCTTGCTCTTTTACCCATTGCAATCATGTTGACGATTGGCACGATCCTCTGGTTGAAAATTGACGCCACTGAAGAATTATTCCCTGAAACGCCGCTAGTGTCAGTTCCTCTTATGGGTGTGCCTGGGTCGTGGGAGTTAAGGCACGACGGCGAGATTGGTGGCTGAGTTATCTATAAACAAACAACCATTCACCCGCATAGCAAATGGTTATGCGTTACCAAATTAACTTAACGGTTCGACAGTAAGGAGAATAAAAATGAAACGACTTAAATTTGCTGGTCAATTGATCTCATTAATAACGCTTGTGTTGCTGGTATTTACAATGCAGGGCTGTAATCAGGCACCACAGGTAAGCAAAAATGAAACGACCAAACAAGCGACAACGCAAGCTGAAGCTCCCGAATATTTCAGTTTGCGCCCCGAAGTTGAAAAACAATACGGCTATACGCACGCGGTAAAAATTGGCAATGACCTGAAAATATCTGGTGCCGTGAGTATGGATGAGAAAGGAAATTTAGTTGCTGCCGGTAATCATGAGCAGCAAATGAAAAACTGTTACAGCGACTTGGAAAAAATATTAAAACATTACGGCTACACTTTTGACGATGTCGTGGTGGAAAACGTCTTCACGACCAATATGGCCGAGTTTATCAAGGTCTCAACCTACCGCAATTCCATTTACAAGAAACAATTCCCAACCGGCACGTGGCTCGAAGTTAAAGGACTGGCGCTACCTGGACAGTTAATTGAAATAGACATGGAAGCTCATAAATCTAAGTAGCCTTTTACGACGTTCCGCATCATTTCGCTGCGCAAATAAAAGTATGAAAAACAATGGTGGAAAAAATGAATCAACCAACTGAATTTTCGCTGGAAAAAACGGTGGAGCTGAAGTGAGAAATTTTGCAGGCGAAGCATAAAAGCAATTGCCAAGCTTCGCCTGCAAAGGCTAAAGCAAAAATAACAGCACTGAATACTACTTCTAACGACAAGAGGGAACACATGGAAATAACTCCCCCCTCGGTGAAATTACGGACTGAACCGAAGAGCAAGTTATTAAAAATTCTTGGCTTCACTTTTGGCATCGCGGTGACCATTGGCTCAATGATCGGGCTGGGCATTCTGCGCACGCCCGGATCGGTGGCGGCGCAACTCGGTAGTGTCTGGCTCATCCTCGTGATCTGGATCCTCGGCGGAGCTTATTCAATTCTTGGCACGATTTCCGTAGCGGAACTCAGCACGAGTTTGCCGCAAGCAGGCGGTTGGTACGTTTATGCGCGGCGCACTTTTGGCGATTATGGCGGATTCGTAGTGGGATGGAGCGATTGGTTGGTCAATTGCGCTACGAATGCTTTTGTGGCGATTACCGTTGGTGAATATTTAATCGCGCTTGTCCCCGCACTTGCTGGCAGCGTCAAAGTCATTGCCCTGATCTCGCTTTTTCTCTTTGCACTACTGAACTGGGTAGGGGTGCGGAGTGGCAGCCGTTTTCAGGAAGTGACCAGCTTTCTCAAAGCTTTCGCTTTTCTGATTCTGGTCATCGCCTGTTTTACGATTGGCGCACGGCATTCTCTCACGGGGAAAGAACCTGCGGCGTTGCATCCGCCCATTGGTATACTGGCGTTGTTTGTCGCGGTGATGCTCGCATTGCAATCGGTTATTTTTACCTATGACGGTTGGTACAACGCAATCTATTTTGCCGAAGAAGACCGCGACCCATCACGTAACCTACCCCGTGCCATGATCTTTGGAGTCATCTCAGTGATGACCCTTTACCTGCTGGTGAATCTCGCGTTGTTTTACGTTTTGCCGCTGCCGCAAATTGCTGACTCAACCTTGCCTGCGAGCGCGGCGGCGCAAGCGGTTTTCGGCGCGGGAGGCAGTCAAATCATTTCACTACTTGCCTTGATGACTTTACCCAGCATTCTCAACATAAATTTTATGGTTGCCCCGCGCATCCTCTTTGCCATGAGCCGTGATGGGCTTTTCGCAGCGCAAATGGCAACGGTGAATAGTGGCGGGACGCCTGTTGCAGCCTTATTGCTATCGGCCATCACGATGGTTCTTTTGGTTGTGACCGGAACCTTTGAGATACTGCTTTCCATCACGGCATTTCTGATTGTCCTTAACTACACCTCGGGCTTTCTGGCAGTTTTTATTTTGCGCAAGAGAGAGCCGGACTTGCCGCGCCCCTTTAAGGCTTGGGGCTATCCGTGGACAACGCTGATCGTGCTGTTTGGCTCACTACTTTTCCTGATCGGGCAAGTGATCAGCGATACGCGCAATAGTGTTTATGCCATGGTTTTGATTGCTATGAGTTCTCCGATTTATTTCATGATGAAGCGAGTAGTAAAAAGCGGAAGCAAATAAATGCATCGCCGCTGCTTCAGCGTAAAGGCAATTCTATGCAACCTGAAAATTCCATCCTTACTCACGCAAGCTCATCTGTGTCGCCGGGAAAGACATTTCATCGGTTGGATGCGATAGATTTATTGCGGGGCATCGTGATGGTGCTGATGGCGCTGGATCACACGCGGGACTTTTTCTCGAACACGGTGACTTTATTCGACCCAACCGATTTGACCAAGACGAATTCCGCGCTGTTCCTCACGCGCTGGGTGACGCATTTTTGCGCACCCGTGTTCTTCTTTCTGGCGGGAACTGGAGCTTTTCTTTCAACCTTACGCGGGAAAACGCGCAACGAACTGGCGCGGTTTTTACTCACGCGCGGATTGTGGCTGGTCGTGTTGGAATTGACGGTGATTCGCTGTCTCGGCTGGCAATTCAATTTCGATTATCACTGGATGTTTGGGTTGGTCATCTGGGCGCTTGGCTGGTCAATGGTAGCGTTAGCGGGGCTGATTTTTCTTCCGCCACGCGCACTGGCTATTTTCTGTTTGGCAATGATTTTTGGTCACAACCTGCTGGATAAAATTCGCCCCGAAAGTTTGGGCGTGTTGAGCGGGACCTGGAAAATTCTGCATGTTCCAGGATCACTAGAACCGCTGCCGGGAGTCCACTTCGACATTTTGTACCCGTTGATTCCGTGGATTGGCGTGATGGCGGCGGGCTATGTTTTTGGCCAACTGTTACTGCGCGAACCGCAACACAGGCAAAAACTATTGCTCCGTTTAGGAGCAGCACTAACGTTGTCGTTCGTGCTGCTGCGTGCGGTGAATGTGTATGGCGATGCGTCGCCGTGGGCAGTGCAGAAGAACTGGTGGTTTACAGTTTTCTCGTTCCTCAATTGCACCAAGTATCCACCGTCCCTGCTTTACTTGTTGATGACGCTCGGCCCCGCGCTGATGGCGTTGGCGTGGCTGGATAAAACTTCCGGTAAATGGCGGCAGCTTTTCCTAATCATCGGTCGCGTACCGCTGTTTTATTACCTGCTGCATTTGCCATTGATCCATCTGACGGCGGTGATTTTCTCGTGGGTTCGCTACGGTCATCCTGATAAATCGCTCTTCGAGAATCCACCCAGCCCATCCGTGCCAGGCGATTTTGGCTACGGTTTGCCCGTCGTCTATTTGGTCTGGATTGGAGTAGTCGTGTTACTTTATCCTGCCTGCCGATGGTTTGCCGACCTCAAAAAGCGGCGGCAGGAAGCGTGGCTAAGCTATCTCTAAACTGAAATTCGTGAATTGCTACAAATTTATTAACGAAGAAAGGAACATTCACAATGAACACATTAACTCCCGCTCGAATTCTCGAAACTGGCATGGCTTTCTGGCCTGCCAAAGTCTTGCTCTCTGCCGTAGAGTTAGAGCTTTTTACCAAATTAGGCGGCAATTCTATGACGGGTAGCGAATTGCAAAGTGCGCTACAGCTACACCCAAGAGCAAATCCTGATTTCTTCGATACGCTGGTGGCGCTTCGTTTTCTTGAACGTGACGGCGATGGAGCCGAAGGGCGTTATCGCAATACTGAAGAAACCGCATTGTTCCTTGATCGGCAAAGCCCGCAATTCATCGGCGGTTTTCTGGAAATGGCGAACGCGCGTCTCTATCCGTTCTGGAACGACCTGACCGAAGGTTTGCGCACCGGCAAACCGCAAAATGAAATCAAGCATTCAGGCGCATCTGTCTTTGAAGAGCTTTACAGCAAGCCAGAACGGTTGATGCAATTTATGGATGCAATGAGCGGAATTTCGGCGGGCAATTTTCAGGCGTTTGCTGAGAAATTTGATTTCTCGCGCTATCAAACCATGTGTGACGTAGGCGGCGCTGCCGGACTGTTATCCATCCTTGTGGCGAAGCAGAATCCTCATCTCAAATGTATTTCGGCTGACTTGCCAGCCGCTACAAAAATCGCGGCGCAAAAGATTGCTGAGGCGAGATTGGCAGATCGAATCTCCGCGCAAGATATTGATTTCTTCGCTGATCCGCTGCCAAAAGCCGATGTCGTCACGATGGGCATGATTTTGCACGACTGGAATCTGGAGAAAAAAATGCACCTGATCCGCGCCGCCTACGACGCGTTGCCGTCGGGAGGCGCGTTCGTCGTGATCGAGAACATCATTGATGATGCGCGCCGTGAGAACGCCTTCGGGCTGCTGATGTCACTCAATATGCTGATGGAATTTGGAGACGCATTTGATTTCACTGCCGCTGATTTCTCTGGCTGGTGCCGCGAAGTTGGCTTCAGCAAAACAGAGGTGATTCATTTGGCAGGTCCGGCCAGCGCGGGGATCGCCTACAAGTAATTACACCAAGAGCGAATAAACAAAGGAGTTTGCAATGAATCAGAATACTGAATTTAGAAAAAGATTGGCTGGCAAAGTCGCCATCATCACTGGAGCCACGGGCGGCATCGGCGAAGCGACGGCGAAACTATTCCTACAAGAAGGCGCAAGCGTCATGCTCGTCGGACGCTCGGCAGACAAACTTCAGGAAACCCGCGACCGCCTTGGCATAGACACAGGACTTGCCCACTTTGTTGCTGATGCTGCCGATGAAGAAGCCACAGCGGCGGCAGTCGCGGCAACCATCGCAACCTTTGGCGGCGTAGACATTCTGTTCGCCAATGCCGGCACAGAAGGAAAGGTCAACCCCCTTGAAGCCATCAGCCGGGCAGATTTTGAGCAGGTGTTGCAGACGAATGTCATCGGCGTCTGGCTGGCAATGAAATATTGCGTCGAGCCGATGAAACAACGCGGCGGTGGTTCGATGATTGTTACGGCTTCCGTCGCAGGCGTAGTCGGTTTTGCGGGTGGCGCACCGTATATTGCCAGTAAACACGCGGTCAACGGATTGGTCAAAACGGCGGCGCTGGAATTAAGCGGAGCAGGAATTCGCGTCAATGCCATTGCTCCGGGTTTTATTGATAACCAGATGATTCATCGGATTGAAACGCAATTCGCACCGGAAAATCCCGCCGCGATGCGCGACGGCCTCATCGCGCTGGTTCCACTGAAACGCTACGGCACAAGCGAAGAAGTGGCGAACCTCGCGCTCTTTTTGGCGAGCGATGAATCTACTTACTGCACTGGCGCAGTTCATCTGATGGATGGCGGCTACACGGCTTCCTAAAGGAGAAAAACAACATGGCAAAACCAGCAAAATTCGCACACGTCGTCTATCAAACCCGACGCTTTGAGGAAATGGTGGATTGGTATCAGAAAGTCTTCGAGGCGAACGTAGTCTATCAAAATCCCGCGCTCGCCTTTCTCACCTACGATGACGAACATCATCGGTTCGCGTTTATCAATATGGCAGCCTTCAAGCCCGATGTAGCCGACACCGGAGCGCGCGGCGATGTCGGGGTGAATCACACGGCGTATACCTACGCCAATTTGGGCGAATTACTCGACACCTACGAACGCCTCAAGCAAGCGGGTATCGCGCCCTATTGGCCGATCCATCACGGCATTACGCTTTCGTTGTATTACCAGGACCCGGACGGCAATCGCATGGAATTTCAAGTGGATGCTGACGATGACTTTATGCGAAGCGAAGCCTTTGCCGCCAATCCCATCGGCGTGACGATTGACCCGGAGGCGTTATTGGTACAGTACCGCAGCGGCGTTCCGGTAGAGCAACTGATGGTAATGCCAGCAGGCGAGATGTCACCTATTCCAGTCGAACACGGCATTTCGTGATGCCGCGCTTGTAAGCCTAATGCAATTCATAATCCAGCAGTACCAAAGGGAGGTAAACACGATGAGCAAATCAATTTAATGCCTGGCAAATTATTTAGCTTGGCAATGATCTGCTCTTTGATGATCCCTGACAGTTTTTTTCTCGAACAAGTGAGACAATGCAGCAGCACTAAGCTGAATGCAGTACATTCGCGTTGACTGGTGCCGCACCAGGTAGTTTCGGTAACGCCTCAGTTAGCATTCCAAAAAGAAAATTGCTTACCTAACCCAAAGGAGAAAATCCAATGAAACGATTACTCATCATTGCAGTACTCGCAATCGCAACGGCCTCGTTCTCGGCTTGCGCTCCAAGCCAGGAGAAAGCCGCTTCCTCGCCCGCTACTACTACCGCTACTGCCGTCGCAAGTCCGAGTGGAAATGCCGTGGCGGAAATCACGCGGCTGGAAAAAGAAGAATGGGTGCAGGCCGATCTCAAAAAAGACATCGCGTGGTACGAGAACCA